>JAEZGT010000308.1 GCA_023416875.1 Pseudomonadota bacterium | reverse complement strand
CCTGTCACTCTCCCGCCCGGTGGTGTTTTATACCACTTCGCTCACCCTGGCTGGTTCCCTGCTCGCAGTCATCGCCCTCGGGGGTTATTACGTGCGCATCTATGGTGGCGATTGGGGCGAAGTGGCCTATTCGCTGCTGCTCGCGGCAGCCATCATCGCCATAGCCCTGGTATTCACCTCGCGCACCGTGCGCGAACGCTTGACGGTTCTAATCAATAAACATCTGTTCAGCCACAAATATGACTATCGTACGGAGTGGCTGAAACTGATCGAACGGCTGTCGCAGCCCACCTCACCGGAAGATGTACACCGACGCGCTTTGAGCGCCGTCGCCACGATATTTAAAAGCAGTGGCGGCGCACTCTGGCTGCGCCGGGGCAAGGTTTTAGTGCCGGCATTCCAGGACAACATCGCCATCAACGTACTGGAAGCCATAGAGCCGGACGACAGCGAATTTTCCCAGGCGTTAGAACAGTCGGAATGGGTGTTCCTGCCCTCGTTCACCAGCTCGCAAGATCCACTAGCTCAAAACAACCAATATCTGCCGGAGTGGGCGCGGCACATCGAAGACATATGGCTGATTCTGCCTCTGCTCAATGAATCCGAGCTGATCGGCTTTATGGTTTTGACCAGCCCCACAGGGGAGGCTTCTCTCAACTGGGAAGACCTAGATCTGTTAAAAACAGTAGGGCGGCAAATCGCCAATTACCTCGAACGCCATGAGCAGGCCGAACAATTGGCTGAGGCGCGACAGTTCGATGCATTCAACAAGCTCGCCGCTTATGTGATGCACGATCTGAAAAATCTGATCGCACAACAGTCCTTGGTGGTGAAAAACGCCGAGAAACACAAGGACAACCCAGCTTTCGTAGAAGACGCTATTCAAACCATCAATAACTCTGTCACACGCATGAACAACTTACTGCGGAAGCTGCAGCGCAATGAACCTGAAGGTGTGCGGGTGCTTAACTTCAATGACGTTCTGGTTGAGGCGATAAAACGTTGCCAGAAAGGGCAACCCGTACCGACCTTGCGCAATGAGCACGACGACATCAGAGTCAAAGGCGACTGGGATAGCTTGGTCATGGTGTTTGTACATCTGATCCAAAATGCTCAGGACGCCACACTTCCGAGCGGATTCATCGATTTACATGTGCACTATGAAAACAACGTCGTATTTGTCGCCATTGAGGATAATGGTGAAGGTATGGACGAAGACTTTATTCGCAATCGGCTCTTTAAACCCTTCGACACCACTAAAACTGGCAAAGGTATGGGCATAGGTGTTTATCAGGCGCGAGATTATGTCCAGGCCCTCGGCGGCAACCTCACCGTGGAAAGCACCAAAGGCGAAGGCACGACTTTTACCCTCTCCCTACCAGTTACCGCGACCTGATATGCGCCCAGAATCCCATGCACATATACTCAACTTGATTTACCATGACCCTCGCCCACCCCTCAACAGCCTCCCGACACAATGAGCAAACTACAAAACAAACAAAAACTTTTAATTGTTGAAGATGACCTTGGATTGCAGAGCCAATTACGTTGGCACTTTGACCAATATGAAGTGATCGTTGCGGGCGACCGCGAAGAGGCGCTGGCTGCGGTGCGCCTGCATGAACCTGCCATCATTTTGCAGGACCTCGGTCTGCCACCGGACGACGAGGGCGTGGAAGAAGGCTTCCGCTGTATTCGCGAAATCACGTCATTAAGTCCGGCTACCAAGATCATCGTGATGACCGGTAACTCCGATTACGAAAATGCAGTGCGCGCCGTGGCCATGGGGGCTTATGACTTTTATCAAAAGCCCGTCAACGCCGATACACTGGATCTGATCCTGCAACGTGCATTTCATATCTATAACCTGGAAGAGCAGCATCGCCGCCTGCAGGAACAGCAGCAAGCGCCATTGAGCGGCATCATCGCCTGCGACCCTGGCATGCTGAAAATTTGCCGCACTATTGAAAAGCTCGCTCCCAGCAATGTGACCTGTACGCTAACGGGTGAGAGCGGCACCGGTAAGGAAGTGCTCGCCAAAGCTTTACACCGCCTGAGCCCGCGAGCCAGCCACCGTATGGTCGCCATCAATTGCGCTGCGGTGCCGGAAAACCTTATGGAAAGCGAGCTGTTTGGCTACGAGAAAGGAGCATTTACCGGCGCCAACAAACGCACCCTGGGCAAAGTCGAACTAGCCCATGAAGGCACCCTGTTTCTCGACGAAATCGGCGATATGCCACTGGCCCTCCAGGCAAAATTGTTGCGGTTTCTGCAAGAGCGAAAAATTGAACGCGTCGGCGGCCGTGAAGAGATACCGGTCGATGTGCGGGTGGTCTGCGCGACCAACAAGAATCTTAAGGAGATGGTAAAAGAAGGAACATTTCGCGAAGACCTCTTTTACCGGATCTGCGAAATGGAAATCCATATACCGCCGCTGCGCGAACGCTACGGTGACAAGCTTCTGTTGGCGCGCCACTTCCTACGGATGTACACAGAACAAAACAACACTCACGTTATAGGTTTCAGCCCTGAAGCGGTGGAAGCCATTGAAACTTACGATTGGCCAGGGAACATCCGCGAAATGGAGAATCGGGTTAAACGCGCCGTAGTCATGGCAGATGACAAAATGGTTTCCTCCCTGGACCTCGGCATTGCACCCACAGGAGAAAGTCTGAATATCAACCTTCGCCACGTCAGACAAAATGCTGAGAGAGCTGCAATCCTACGGGCGCTGACGATGACCGAAAGCAACATCTCGGCAACTGCAAAACTGCTCGGCGTCACCCGCCCTACGCTGTATGACCTGCTTAAAAAATACAATATTCAGGTTCCAGGAGGGAATCAGGAGTGAGCTCATAGGCTGGCTTAGCCAGCCATTTGTCCTATGTCGAATATTTTCACACTGCCGTTACACGAGCCAAGGATCAGACAAACCAGTAGGCAGAGTAAGAAGAAAGCACCAAAAAGGAAATATTAGGTCAACCTTTCACCACTTCTGCGCAAATTTGCTCGCTCCATTACAAAGCCCTTGTCGGGGTTTTATACATCGCACACTCCGGTGAAGTATCGCTGCGCTGCAAAAACGAGCACTCTGCTGGTAAAAATGACTTTCACGCCAAAACGAGAATTTTAGTAAAAAATACAATCCCTTGATTTCACTAAAGTTTTGAATCGTGTCTTCCATCACCACGCATTAATGACTGCGTCAATTTGTGTGAACACCATCAAATTTTGTGGGTGGCACACTTTCTGCTAATTAACTTCCTGCGTAACAACGCAATAAAAATTACCTCAGCTTCGAAAGCTGGTTTTGGTTTGACCACAGGAAGGAATAGGACACGGTTTATGAAAAGAGGTTTGATATTTTTCATAAAAGCTATTGTGATCAGTTTGTTTTTGTCACAAACAACAACATCTGACACTGGATATCAATTTATCGGCAACCCAATTGATGAGCCGATTCTTTTGACCATTTGCGGTATCGCATTATTGTTTCTTGGCTTGTATCGCTCGAAAGGTAATGCCTAAGAGCGATACCCAATATCATCATAGGGTCAGATAATCATTTTTCTAATCAAAGCCCACCACTTTCCTTCTCTCTCAAACTCATAATAACGTCCTAAATTTCCGCTCAACATGGCAGCGTTGCCATGTTGCCTTGCGCTCATTAAATCAATATTGAAGCTGCTATACTCCGCGACCAAATCCGGCGCAGTAATTTGCAGGCCGACGGATAAACTTTTCGGATGATTGTCGTACCTATGAGTGAAGCCAATCCTTTCGTCAGCAATAGACCGCGCACCAAACGACTGCTGCAAAACCACGATACCCTCGCGCAATGGATTCAACACATCTTGAATCTGGGCGTAGTCAGCGTCACCCTGTGTCTCTTCGCTTATTGGCGAGATGGCGAAATTGGTCAGCAGTACCGCACCATGCTGGCCTTCGCCATTCTGCTGATGACCATCACTTATCACATCATGGGCGTGTTCCGCCGCTTTGACCGACTCGAGGGAGCAATCCAACATCTGGCCCGCGCCTGGGGGGTGGTCATCATCATTCTCGCGTGGACGGCCTTCTTGACTCGCACGTCAGAAGAATACTCTCGGCAGGTCGTCGTTTACTGGGTGCTAACGGCTTTTTTTGGCCAGGCAGTGCTATTAACTGTTACCTATAACTGGTTCAAGCTCTACCGGCGCAAGTACCAGCAGCGTATACCCGCCATCATCCTCGGTACGGGTGGCGTTGCTCGCCATCTTGCACATAGCATCAAAAAAAACATCTGGTTGAACGACACTGTAATTGGTGTCGTTCAACATCAGGAAGAAACAAGCGAGTGGAATCATCCAGAGATTCCTCTACTCGGAGATGACAAAAGCCTGAGCAACATCATCAAAAAGTATGGGATACGCCGAGTGTATGTCGCACTCCCGTTAGCATTAACGTATCAAGTCAAAGGGATCCACGATAAACTTTTTGCGGAAAATCTCGACCTCGTCTGGGCGCCGGATATTTTTGAGTTTCAGCTCCTGAACCACAGCGTTCGAGAGGTTGCCGGAATTCCCCTGCTCAACCTCAACGAGACCCCGTTGATGGCAGGCGGTCCGGCTTTTGTGAAACTGATGATGGATAAGGTCATTTCGCTTATTCTTATTATCATGCTCGGCCCCCTATTAACCATTCTTGCACTTGCAGTGAAACTGTCGTCACCAGGCCCCGTTATTTTTAAACAACAGCGGGATGGCTGGGACGGCAAGAAATTCAATGTCTATAAGTTCCGCAGCATGTATATCCATGAAGAGAAGGATGTTGTCGAGCAAGCCAAGAAAAACGACAGCCGCGTGACTCCAATTGGTCGATTTATCAGACGCACAAGCCTAGATGAACTGCCACAACTTTTTAATGCCCTGGAAGGCTCCATGTCCTTGGTCGGCCCGCGCCCCCACGCGGTATCGCACAACGTTTATTATTCCGACAAAGTGAAAGCTTATCTTGCCCGCCATAGAATTAAACCTGGCATTACGGGCCTTGCACAGATATCAGGGTATCGCGGCGAGACAGAGACGATCGAGGATATGCAGAAGAGGGTCGAATACGACTTGGAGTATATTAGCAACTGGTCGCCGTTATTGGATCTGAAGATCTTGTTCCTCACTCCAATCCGGCTTATTTCGAAGCGGGGAAATGCGTACTAAGGCCGCGCGCCTTAGTACGCCCATATTCAACTGTTGTCGTAAAAGCGATAGCTGAAACGAAGACCGACATATGTTGTTTCGTAACCTTCCCCCAAATTAAAGTCCCGCTTTAGCCCACCCAGTAAAAAGTCTAATTGCCCATTTCGAATCAAGCGAGGAAAACTCGTCGTGAAATCCACAGAAGTCTGATCGTAACCGCTGCTAGGCTCCACATTGACTTCATCAAAATCACTATACCCGGCCTGCAGCGAAAACACGATCGCAGGCGAAGCGCGATAGCTAAACCTCATACGAGCACTCAGCTCACGAGAATCCAACTCGCGAAAAGACACGTATTTTTCCTGATCCATACCCATGATTACGCTCAGCGTACAACTCGAGCAAATCTGGGCATGCTCCCAAGAAAAGGCAAACTGCTGCAATTTATATTGATCGATAACTCCCGCCAAACGACCGTCCACCTCGACGTCTGTAATCGATGCTACCTGTGATGACGATTGCGCCCCCTGCGAGGTATCCGATAAAAACTGGTTATAGGACACACGTAAAGACTGCGGGCCAGAAACATAAGCCAAATCCGCAGCTATTGATGGTGAACTGTAGGAATAGGAATCGGTTTCTATGCGGTTGCTACCGATCTCCGCTCCGTAAGAGAGGCGGCGCAACTCAGTACGCCAAGTTGCCGCCACTCGGGTATAGCGCAAATCACTGCCATCCAAATTTTGATATTCCAGATCATAGCCCGTCACATTTAGTCCAGCTTGGCTCACCGGCGAAACATCGCGTGCAAACACAAGCCCTGCATTGTAACGACGCGCTTCATTTTCCACGCTTTCATCAAATTGGATATCCGTTGCACCTAACCATGCACCCAGCGTGTTACCCCGACCGGGTGTAATGGAGCCGTATAGGACACCAGAAATAAAAACACGGTTATCCCGGTTACCCGGACGATCAGCCAGCAGCGGATCAATTGAGACTTCACGGGAGGAATGGGAAAGCTGCAAATAATAGTGGCGGCGTTGAGGCCCCAACGTAAGAACCGAGTCCCCGAGTATGAGGCGCTCATCATCCTCTTCGAACTCAGAATAACGACGATCCTCCAAACGGTAATTCGTCAAAAATTCAGCCCAAGCACCTCGCAATCGCCCCTCAGCGCCTAAACTAGTAGTCGTTTGAATCTCACTAACGTTATCTGAGGACTTTGGTTGTAAACCAGCGTTGTCAACCGACCGAATATCAACCGCCCCATCTATACGAAGACCAACAGGATCCGGCTGGTTCTGTGCTACAGCCGACTGCGGCAGAGCCACACCACCAAATGCACACACAGCCCATAAGTAATTTATTTTCACAATTCTCTCCCCATTTCCACTTCGAAGTAATTGCTCCACAGCTCGAAATGTATTCTACATTTCAGTTCCGGGGGAAAGGATCAATTGACCGACCTCTCACCCTGACCAGGCG
>JAEZGT010000286.1 GCA_023416875.1 Pseudomonadota bacterium | reverse complement strand
GCGCTGATCGGGGTAGCTGGTGAAAAACACGGTTTTCTCCAGCCAGGCCGCCAACGGCTTGCTGATTATTTGCCCGGTAATATTGAACACGGCCAGCTGGGTGACACTGAACTCCTGCAGCAGCTCGCCCAAAAGCCAGCGACCGCGGACGCGCACGTCGTGCCCGCCCTGCCACTTGCCGATATGGGTACGGATATGGCGGTGGCGCGCGTCCCAGAAGGTAGTGTCAGTCGCAGTCATACTGATCGTCCCGCAACAGGGCATTGCTGCTGATGGGTTTGTGCGTCTGCTCCATACCGTGTGCCATGACCGCCGGGGCAATAGCGAGCTGAAACAGGCCCAGACACTTACGTGCATCAAGCCCCAGCGCCGATCCAACAGCGGCGATCAGCCCCGGCAACAACCAGCCTTGGTTGTGCTTTTGTAGCGCCTCACAAAATCTCCGACACCAACTCAGCACCGGATGCTCCGGCATAACGCCGATGAGATCCTCTGCCAACTGCTGCCAGATCGGCTCAACGCTGCCGAAGCTGCTACCGAAACCCGGCGTGGACCGCCCGTCGGCCAGATACTGGGCCGCCAGCTCAGCGGCGTTCTTCTGTGAATGGTCGTTGATGAATGCCCAGGCACTCTCCACTTCCAAAGCGCCGCCGCGCTGACCAGAGCCGGTCAAAAGTCCCAGCGATAACAAATGTTCAGGCCCGGTTTTGCTCACCCCCGCCAGCATGGCGGCACGCACCGCTGGGTGGCGCGGACCCGGATCGAGCAAGCCGACCAGCAATATTTCCAGCAGACGCCGCTGGGGCTGCGTCGGCAGCTCGCCAGTCAGCAACAGCAGCAGACCGTCGCAGTAGTGGCAGTTGCGCCAGAGATCGGCGACGTTATAGCCGGATATGTAGCGCCGCTCCGCAACGTACGGGTTATCCGCCAGCGGCTGCTCCAGGCAAATGGTGGTGGTGAAGTCGGGCTTGGTGGCGGCTTCAGTTGGCGAAGACATAAGTCACATCCACCAGCCATTGCCGTCCCGCCAAGGGATAGTCGTCCGGAATAAAGCCGTTGCTGGGTTCGCGCGCATCCGCGTCGGTGAGATTTTTGACAGCAAAACCAATATTGAATGACTGCCAGCGCGTCTCCAGGCGGGTATTCAGCCAAATGTAATCGTCTATGTCCGCTCGCGGATCGCCCGGCCCCCGCTCCCGCTCGCCCACCCATTTGGCGCCGGTGTACCAGTGCCATTTGGAAAAGCGCCAGTGGGCCGCGAGGTTGGCCATGCGCTGGGGTACCGCGGACATATCCACGTCTTTCTGCGCCGTCTCATCCAACAGGGAATAATTGAATTCCAGACTCAGCCGCCGTCCCGAGCGCCAGCTCAGTTGGTATTCCAGGCCGCGCATTTCCAATTGCCCGGTGTTCTGCGCGACCTGCACCCCCCGCACCGGCACAAAGCTGATGATGTCCTTGGCCTCGTAACGGAACAGATTCAGTTCCATGTGCAGAGAATCGCTGAACAGGTAATTCAGGGTGAGGCCGCCGTCCAACGTATTGATGGTCTCGGACTCGAGATTCGGATTGCCCATGCCGGCCGGGTTGTTCTGCGCGTACAAATCGACGAATGACGGCGCACGAAAAGCCGTACCCATAAACAGCTTGGTGGTGAAGCGCGGCGTCGCCTGCCACGACAATCCGAGACGTGGATTGAAAGTGGAACCGAAGTCGCTGTAGTGGTCGTACCTCACCCCGAGCGTGCCTTGGACCGTATCGCTGATCCGCCACTGGTCCTGCACCGCCATGTAAAAAGTGTCGCGCGTTTTGTTGGGTAGATAGACATACGCTGTGTCGGTGACATCCACCAACGTGCCATCGACCACAGTGGCATCCGGATCCAATACGCCAGGCCCGAAGTTCTTCTGTTCGAACACATCGGTTTCCACATGCTCGTAGCCCACCGCCCAACGCACCCGATGGTTTTCGGCGACATCGAAGATATGGTCCAACTGCAGCGACATGGCCTGATCGTCATTGCCGGGCACACCGATCATGCCCTCGGAAAAGGTCACCTCACGCACCGGCGCGGCGAAATTCACATTGCCATCCTCCCCGATCGGCACACGGGCGCCGGCGGGAAATATTTTCGACCAGAGGCGCGAATTCACTCTGTGCCAGGCGGCGGTGAGGTTCATCGCGCCGGTCACGTGAGCGGACAAATCGTAGATCGCCGCGAGTGATTGGGACTGCTGGCGGAAGCTGCCTTCCGGATCCAATGCCTGGGCTACCCCCGCGCCGTTGCCGGATTCGCGGTTGCTCCAGTTCATGTAGCGCAGATCCAGATTGCGGTACTGCCACATCACCCGCGCGCTGTAAATTTCGTGGCGGTCTTCCATAGGGCCAGGCGCTCGCGAGGCGGAGGTGTTAGAACCCAGATCCAAACTGGTCTGCAGATCCGCCCCCACCAATCGGTCGCGGTCGCCCTCCCCGGTCTGCGCACCGAAGGCGAACTGCAATACGCTCTCACCTATATCCGCGCGATGGCTCCACTCCAGCTGACGAGTATCGAAATCACCTGCTCGACCAGTGAACTTGGTCGGCATTTCCCCAGGCTTATGGCTAACCAGATTGATAATGCCGCCTACCGCGTCCGCGCCGTAAATGGCGGAGCCGGGACTGCGAATGACTTCGATACGTTTAAATGCGTTTAGGGGTATGCGCTGGCCCCAGAGGGTTCCGCCATCGCGGATATGCCGGAATGGCAGACCATCGATCAGGATAAGAATCTGCTGGCCGAAGGTGCCGGAGAGGCCGCGCACCACCGGACGATTGTTGCTGAACGCCGTCTGCGCCTTGGTGACATGGAAGCCGGGCACATGCTGCAGTGCCTCGAACAGGCGAGTTGCCCCCATCGCTTCCCACTCTTCCGCGTTGATCACCGTGACCGACGCCGGTGCTTCTTCAACGTTCTGCTCAAATCCAGAAGCGGCCGTTACCACGCGAACATTTAACAGGTCATTTAAACCCAGCGTAAATAATGAGCTGTTATTTTTATCAGGACTTGAGCTAAGAGTACTTTGACCAAGAGCAATACCGGGAATGAACAACAGCAGGCCGTAAGCCAACTCTTTTACGTTCATTACTTTGCCTTATGTGATTGAGCGAGCGAACAACCGGTTGTTAACCAGATATGAATAAGCGCCAAAAACTGCAGTGACGATGTTTTTTGAGTATAGACAAGAATAAGAATGCAAGTGACGAAAGGGGAAATAAATGCGCCGCCCCAACGGAGCGGCCAATTTTTCGATTAATGTGTTAGCGGATGCTAATACGGCAGGAAATCGAAGGAATAATTTAGCGTTGTCTGCAATACGTCGGAGGGACCAAAATTGATGCCGCGCACCGCTGCGAGCAGTTTGCGCTCCAGATCCGCATCATTTAATTCGCTGGTTACGATTTGCGCATTGGAAACAGCGCCGTTGGGCTCGATGACCAACTTAAATACCACTTTGCCCTGCAAAGTCGGGTTTTCCCGCAGCGCGCGATTATAGATACCAAAAATGCGCCCCTTGGCTTCTTCCATTTTCTGGCGAATGGCTTGATCGCCGCGATAGGCTTTTTCCCGCGTCTGCTGCTGGCGATTGTCAGCGGCGGCAGCGGAAACTTCCTCCAGCTTGCTTTCCACCACCGTGGTTTCACGACCGGAAAGCGCAACCCCACCGGTATCGCGACTCAGCGCTGCCGTGTTAACGCCGCCGCTGGTTTTGGTCGCAGCTTTGCCAATCAGATTGCGATCCACCGTTTCAGCGGTGCCTGCGGATTTTAAGCTGGCCGCCGGTTTTTTCACGTCAGCAATATCCAGCGCATCGCGCATATCGGCAAGTGTATCCATCTGCGCCAACACGCCGCTCTGTTTCGCCTGCTCAATCGCCTTCTGTAATTTCACCGGTTCGGGTGCAACCTTTTTTGGCTCTACCGGTTTGGGTTCCGGCTTTTTCTCTTCCGGTTTCGGCTCGGGCTTTTTCTCCTCCGCCTTTTTTTCTTCCGGTGGTGGTGGCGGCGGTGGCTTGGGCAGCTCTTTTTTCTCCAGTACTACCCGCGCCAGTTGCGGCGGTAATTTTTCCAGTTCTTCGCGCTTGGGTTCCGGAACATCGATATAGGGCACGGCAATGCTGAGAATCAGCAACGGCACGCAGAGAATACCGAGCACGCGCCAAAAGCGACGGTCATCGTTCTGCGAGCTGCTCCACGGCAATTCCAGATTGGGCGTTGCGAAAACAACCGCCATCTCAACCTCCCCCCGCCGCCGGCAGCCCTTCCGGAGGAAGCTGGTTGACCGCCAGCGAAATATTGCGGTATTCGGATTTCGCGCAGGTCGTCATGATTTTTTTCAACAGCGTATACGACAAACCCGCGTCGCCCATGATGGTGACATCGCGCCCTTTTTCACGCTCTTCATCAGAGGCGTAAGGCTTGCGCGCAGCGAGATATTCGAGCTCTCTTTTTAAAGGTTCAATTTCGTCACCGGCGGTTGCCAGAACAGATTTGGTGTCGGTGATCTGACGCCCGTTGATCACTATGTCGTCACGGCTCACCATCACAATTAAATTATTTTCCGGTCTTTTGTCCGCAACCGATTCTGGCAATTTAATGCTTTTATCGTTTTGCAGGACTTCCACTTCGGAGGAGTTCACCAACAGGAAAAATACCAGGATGGTGAAAATATCCATTAGCGAAACCAGGTTCAGTTTCGGCTGGGATTTGCTGCGTTTGTGCCGCCGCGCCATACGGCGCGCATGCATGGACTGCTTCATGGCGCGCCTCCGGTATTCACCGGTGCGTCACCGAGAGAAATTTCAGGGAACAATTCTGCATCAACGACGGACGCGGCCAACACGGTTTTAAAGGAGCGCACTGTATCCATAGCGGAGACGAGGGTCTGATAATCGGTGTCCGGCTGCGACAGAATAAAAATATCGCGCTTTTCGATGCCCTGATCTTTTAACAAGCGTTTGACTTCCTGCAGTACATCGGAGAGCAATTTGTAATCGTACCGACCCTCTTTTTGCGGCACGATTTTCAGCTGTGTCCCGGCGGGAAAATTCACCACAAAACGGTCCGGCATAATCACCAGTTCCAACATCTGATTTTCCGCCGGGCTGTCGGAGGCAGCACCGGTAATCAGATCCGGCAGTTTCAGATCCAGCACGGTGATATGTGAAAACACCATGCTCATCAACAGCACAGGAACCAGAATGATCATCAGATTCATGAACGAGGTGATTTCAAGATCCGGATCTTCGCTCTTTCGTTTTCGAATGCGCATGTCAAACGACCGCCAAGGGGATCAAAGATTTTTCGGTCTGTCCGAAGGTGCCGGGCGGGACGCGGGTGCCGGAGATGCCGGATCGGTTGCGCGAGTTTTGCCGCTGAAGGCGTCACTGCTGGACATGATGTTCAGGGTTTTCACGCCGGCCATTTCCAGGCTGTCGACAATTTCCGTGGTTTTATTCTGAATCGCGGTGTGCAACAGCAGCAGCGGAATAGCGGCGATCAGACCGAACGCCGTCGTGTTCATCGCCACCGCGATACTTTGCGACAGCAGCGCGGCTTTTTCCGCAGGATCGGCATTGGCCACGGCGGTGAACGCCTGAATCAAACCGATAATGGTTCCGAGCAGACCGAGCAGGGTGGCGATATTGGCGAGAGTGGCAATATAAGATGTGCGTTTTTCCAAGCGCGGCACCGCTTCCATAACGCCCTCTTCCATTGCGTATTCAATTTCGTCGCGGCGTGGGGTGTGCTGCATACGCACGAGACCGGCGGCGATGATGCGGCTGATCGGTGCCTGGGTGCTGCGCCCCATTTCAATAATCGCGTTGTAATCGCGCTTTTTCAGCAGCGGTAATATGCGGTCGAAGGCGCGGCGGTTGGAGCTGCGCGCGGCGCTGAG
>JAEZGT010000231.1 GCA_023416875.1 Pseudomonadota bacterium | reverse complement strand
AGCAAAGCGGTGATTCACGACCTGCTGCGCAACTCACTCGGTTTTCGCTGGCTGGTGATGACGGATTGGTGGTCGGTCTACGACGGCGCAAAAGTCGTGGAATCCGGTCAGGATTTGGAAATGCCAGCCAATCTGGCGACCCTCTGCCTGGAAGAAAAAATCGACCGCGGTGAAGTCAAAGAGGCCGACTTGGATCGCATGGTGAAAACTATTCTCACCACCCTCAAGGCGATGGAACTCTACGACAAAAAACCGCGCCCGGAATTGATCCACAAATATCCCGAGCACGAAAAAATCGCGCTGCAAACCGCACGTGAAGGTGCGGTGCTGTTGCGCAATCAAAACCAGATTTTGCCGCTGGATAAATCCTCACCGGACGAGATTTTGTTGCTCGGCGATTACATCCATAAAAAAGCCGTGGGCGGCGGCTCTTCGGAAGTGAAAGGTTATAACCAGGTCACTTTGTATCAGGCCCTGCACAAAGTGTTTGGCGAACGAGCGCGCTACGAAGCTGCACCAACGGATGACACCATCAAAAATGCCAAGCGCATTATTCTCGCCATAGGTACGCAGGAAGCGGAAAGCTGGGATCGCCCCTTCGCCCTCGACATCGGCGAGGAGCTCTATATCAAACGCGTTTTGCGCTTGAATCCCAATGTCATAGTGCTGGTAAATTCCGGCTCCGGCATTCGCATGACCGATTGGTATCAGCAGAGCGCTGCCATTCTCTATTGTTTTTACAACGGCCAGAACGGCAACACCGCAATTGCGGAAATTCTTACCGGTGACGTCAATCCGTCCGGCAAGTTGCCTTTTACCATAGAACGGGAATTTTCCGACGGCCCGGGCGCCGACTATGTTCCCGCAGGCGCAGTGCTCTATCAGGGCGCCAACGATGAGTGGGAAAAGATTTATCCGGTTTACGACGTGCCTTACAAAGAGGGCGTTTTTGTCGGCTATCGCTGGTACGACAGCCGCAATATCGAGCCGCTGTATCCCTTTGGATTCGGCTTGTCCTACACCCAGTTCAGCTATTCCGATCTGGTGGTCAATCCGCCCAAGAGCGGTGAGAGCCATGTGGAAGTACGCTTTAAAGTCACCAACACCGGCAATATCGCCGGTCAGGAAATCGCTCAGGTTTACGTGCGCGATCTGCACAGCAGCGAAGCGCGGCCACTCAAAGAACTCAAAGGTTTCCGCAAAGTCAATCTGGCGCCCGGCGAACACACCGTTGTACAAATCGAGCTGACGTCCTCCGCGTTTGCATTTTGGTCAACGGCAATTGATAACTGGTTAGTGGAACCGGGGGATTTTGAAATCCTTGTCGGCAGCTCTTCCCGGGATATTCGTTTGAAAAGCCAATTTCATTTGAACTAGCATCAATATCATGTCGAAATTGTTTACACGGCATGTAATTTAAGCAAAGCGCCGCCTGCCTAAATGCAGCGGCGCGTATTGCCTTTCATCTGATCACAAATCGCATTGTCGGCTTACAGTTTTTTCTCCACCATGAGCCGTCACCAGCATTTCCGCCGCCTTCAGCTTTTTCCGCACGCGAAAAAAGTATCAATCCATCAAAAGCGCGATCACTGCAACCATACCGCAAGATGCGTGAGCTGGTTCAAGGTATATAAATTGCACACCAACCGTTCGCTAATGTGTTAGCTAAATGGTGGAGCGCAGCCGCAATTGGCCGCCGCAATGTCTAGCCAGATGAAGCGCAACACTCGTCATCGGGCCAGCAAAAATAAAAATCTCTCCGCTGTTTTGACCGGACGCCGCCCGGGCGGCATTTCCCATGTTAATCAATCGAATATCAGGACTCTCCATGGCCAGCTGTGTGTCATCCTCCCAAATCCGTTCTACCGCTTTCAAACTCAGTCCACTTTTTATCGCAATCGCCAGCCAGCTGTTTTTTGCCAATGCCGCTTCAGCGGCGCCGGCGGGAGGAACCGTCGTAGGCGGCAGCGGCGCCATTGAGCAAAGCGGCTTGAGCACCACCATCACCCAGGAGACGGACCGGCTGGCGGTCGATTGGGCATCGTTCAACGTCGCGGTTGACGAACGAGTGGAATTCGTTCAACCCAATGAGAGCGCCATTGCCCTCAACCGTATTTTGGATGCGAACGGTAGTCAGATCCTCGGTCGCATAGACGCGAACGGCCAGGTGATTCTGATGAACCCCAACGGCATCTTCTTCGGCTCCGATGCGACCGTGAATGTGGGCAGTCTGGTAGCCACCGGTTTGGCCATCGACACCAGCGACTTTATGAACGGCGACCTGTTGCTGCGCGCTACAGAGGACGGCGCCGGCACCGTCATCAACCGCGGTCTTATCAACGCGGCAACCGGCGGCAACGTCGCATTGATCGGCAAACAAGTCACCAACAGCGGACTAATCAGCGCTGACCTCGGTCACGTGGTGTTGGCGTCTGGCAGCGCAGCAGTCGTCACTTTCGACGACCAAGGTCTGATCGGCGTGCGCGTGGACGAAGCCGCTCTGGAGCAGTCTGTCGGGGTCAGCAATTCCGGCTTTATCGAAGCCGCAGGCGGGAAAATTCTATTAACCGCGAGCGTGAGTGAGGATTTGTTTTCCCGCGCCGTTAATTCGGGTGATCTCGGCGGTGAGACCGAAGTCGTTCTTCACGAGGATGGCAGTTTTTCGCTCGGCTCGGGTGTCGATGTCGTTAACACCGGCGCTCTCCAAGTCACTGCGGCATCCGGCGCGCCTGGCGAAGTGGTTTTGGCAGGCCAGAATGAGACCCAGCGCGGCGTGGTGACTGCTGATAATCACGGCGGTGAAGCCGGCGGTATTCATCTGATGGCCAAGGATACCGTCCGTCTTACCGTTT
>JAEZGT010000053.1 GCA_023416875.1 Pseudomonadota bacterium | reverse complement strand
CCCGATCCAAATGCCATCGCAGGCGCTGTGATTAGTGGCTCCCACGCGATGGTGACCGATAAAGAGCCGTGGAGTGAAGCTCTGGCGGAGTGGATCAGACAAGCCGCTGCCGAGTTACCGCTCCTCGGCATTTGTTATGGCCACCAATTAATCGCTCATGCATTGGGTGGGGAAGTGGGATACAGAGACGAGGGTTTTGAGCTGGGCAGCCATTTAATTGGATTGCAACAGGGAGTCGATCGCGATCCTTTGTTCAGCCAATTGCCGTCGCAATTCGATGCGCATCTGGTTCACGCGCAATCGGTGCTCCAGCTGCCGCCGCAAGCGACGTTGCTGGGTTTAAGCGCTGGTGAGCCGCATCAATGTTATCGCGTAGGTGAGCAGGTGTGGGGCGTGCAGTTTCATCCGGAATTTAATGAAACGGTGATGCAGCTTTATATCGACCATCTTTTACAGGATGGCAAAATTTCCTCAGCCACAAAAACGGTGGTAATGCCCACGCCTTATTCCGCGAAATTGCTCAAATATTTTGCCGACTATGTGCGACAGTGTTAATTCGCGTCGCTGTCCGAATCTATCTTCAATGGCTGCGCAGTTGAATAAGCCAGCTCATAAAATTCGTTGTCGTTAAACTGAAATTCCGCAATCACTTCCAGACCAATTTTGCGGGTGTGGGCGGCGAATGAGCGCGGATTTTTCTTATTGATAAACGTCACCAGATAAGGATAGCGCGGCGCCATTTGCCGGCGTGAATACTCGAACATCTGCGCCAGCAATCCGGTGCCGCGATAGGCGCGATCAACACAGACAGGGCCGTACTGATAAGAGTTGTCTACCGTAAGCGATTGCCCGTGATAATTCAGATTGGGCAATCCCGCGATCATGTGCATAAAAATCGGCCATTGGGACCAATAGTCCCAGGAGGCTGCCATGGTGTACCCGACCACGGCGTCGCCATCCCGGGCAATCACCAGTCCTTTTTCTTCTTCAATCAAACGCTGCAGTTGCGCCGTGGTAAATGCGGTAGTGACAAAGCCCTGGGCGAGGTCGTCCGCGCTTATGCTGCTCAGATGATAGCGCTGATGCAGCGCTAGAACAGCGGGAAGATCACTGATCGTGGCCAGACGAATTTGCATGGGTTTTCCTTGGTGTAGTAACGGTGGCAAATCATGCCTTATTGTTGTGGGCGCTGTTATGGATATCTTGCAAAATGCGCTCAAGCTTGCGCGGATCTATAGGTTTGGCCAACAAACCATCCATGCCGTGATGTAACACCTTTTCCTCATAAGCATCCTTGGCGTGTGCGGTCATGGCAAAAATTTTCACGGGTTCGCCGTTGCGATTGCGTAGGTCCATTTTGCGGATATTTTCCGCCGCCTGCCAGCCGTCCATTTCCGGCATCTCTCCGTCCATTAAAATCAGATGGAGTGCGGCTGGGTGACGCGCGCAGTAATTGATGGCTTGCTCGCCGTTTTCGACTAGCGTCGGAGTGATGTTATATCTTTTCAAATGTCCGGTGATCACCATCTGATTGACTGAATTATCTTCCGCCACCAGGACATGCATGTACGCAAGATCCGGGTATTCCACATGCGCGCGCATATTCTCGGGGTGGTCTGTCGCCACAACCCTGGCCGAAGTCACCGGCAAAAATGGGATGGCAAACCAAAAGCGTGAGCCGCGACCGGGTTCGCTATCGACGCCGATTTTACCGCCCATCAAATTCACCAGTTGTTTGCAAATCGCAAGACCGAGCCCCGTGCCGCCAAAGCGGCGGGTGGTGGAGCTGTCGGCCTGGCTGAAGGGTTTGAACAAACGGTGCAACTGCTCAGGTTCTATGCCGATGCCAGTGTCGGCAACCGCAATTTCCACCATGGTGCTGCCATTCTCTAGCGGCTCGCTGCGGGCGCTGACGTGGATGGAACCCCGCTCGGTAAACTTGAACGCGTTGCCAAGAATATTCAACAGCACCTGGCGTACGCGGGTGGGATCGCCGTAGACATAGGATGGACAATCTTGTGCGTAGTCGGTGGTTACCCGAATTTGAGATTCCCGCGCCTGATGGTCAAACAGAGCTATGCATTCAGAAAAAATCCCGCGTAGATCAAACACCGCATTTTCCAGCTCGATTTTTTTCGATTCGATTTTCAGGTGGTCGAGAATTTCATTGATGATGTGGATCAGTGCCTGACCGGAATTCTGAATGACTTCTACATATTGGCGCTGCTGAGCATTTAATTCGGTGTCTTCCAGCAGATGCGCTAACCCTATGATGCCGTTCATCGGTGTGCGGATTTCGTGACTCACGGAAGCCAGAAAATCACTTTTGGCTTGGGAAGCGCGCTCCAACTGCAGAGTACGCTCCTGCACTTTGGCTTCCAGCTCATTGGCGTAGGCATGTAATTCTTTATCTTTTTGCCGCAGCGAGCCCACAAGCTCGATAAAGGTTCTCGCCATGGTGCCCAATTCATCATCGCGAACCAACAGTCCGCGGCTGAAGTTGGTGCAAGGCTCTTCTGAGTCATCTTTTGTATGCATGCGCTGCATGGCGGTGGTGATCTGCTTCAGTGGCCGGCCCACCATAATGCGCATAATGAAATAAAAAATAAGCGCCAGCAGGCTGGTTTTGAAAATCGCACTGATAATGGTGATTAAAAAGGTGTGCGCGGCGCGATTGAGGACGACATTAGAATTGCTCTGCAATACGAGCGCGCCGATTTTGCGCTCGGCGGTAAAGTCGCTGACGTAATAAAGGTCGTATTCGAAACGATAATTTTCCAGAAATAGACCCGTCATCTGCGGGATGATCGGCCAATCCTCAAATATATGACCTTTATCAGCAGAGGAATTAAAGTCATACAATATGTTGTTTTCCGCATCGAGCAGTTGCGTATTCAAAACATCGTAATTAATTCCGAGTACGCCGAGCAGCGAGGCTTTGGTTTGTTCCTCGTCCACATTCCACAGGGCTTTGGAGATAATCGGGCTGAAGGTGTTGGCGACGCTTTCAATTTCTTTGGTGAGTCGGCGTTTTTCGTTTTGATATTCAAGCGCCAGCTGACCGAGCGTCAACAGCAATGCAAGGCTGAGATAAATCGCCAGGACAACGCGAAGAAGATTGGCCGCCAGAGACCGGGAAACAGCTCTGCCGGGGTTGGGCATATCTGCTGTTGGAATGAGAATTTCCTTGAATCGATTGACGAACGCTCGAAGAGAGCCGGTGTCTCTCACACAGGCCGCTCCGCATTCTACCCGAGGCCTGTTGTTGTGATTGTTCTAATTTTAGCTGCAATGCTATGCTTTTTTTAGCGCTTATGTGAGAGAAAATATGTTTGGCAGATTAACCTTGTACTTGGCATGCCTGATAGCGCTTTTTGCAACGGCGCACGTGCTGGCGCAGGAGAAGTTGATCGTACGTTACCCTGCTGTGCAACATCCCTATTATTCGAAGCGGGACACATATTTCGTATCGTTATTAGATATGGCGTTGGCGCGCTCGGAAGAGGAATACCAGCTCGTCGAGGTAAAACTGCCGGACTACAGCGAAAAACGCAGCGTGCTACTGATCGAGGCGGATCAATACGACGTGCATTGGCTCAACACCACGCCCGAGCGCGAGCGACAATTGGTGCCGGTAAGAATCCCGTTGGATAAAGGTGCGATCGGCTGGCGCGCTTTTCTGATCCGGCCTGATATGCAGTCGGTGTTCGACAAAGTGACTTCCGCAGCGGATTTGAAGCCGCTGATTTTTGTCCAGGGCCACGACTGGCCGGATGTTCCCGTATTGCTGAAAAACGATTTCGCGGTTGAGCGCTCGTCCAATTGGGAAGGTCTTTTCCGCATGGTCGCCCTCAACCGCGCCCAGGTGTTTCCCCGCTCCATTCTGGAAATTTCTGCCGAGCAAAAGGAGAATGTGTCTGAAGGTTTGGTGATCGAGAAAAATCTTATCCTGCGCTATCCCGCTGCTTATTATTTCTTCGTGGCAAAAAATAATCGCAGACTGGCAAGCGCCCTCGAAGTCGGCCTGAAAAGGAGCTTTGCCGATGGCAGCTTTGACGAATGGTTTTTCAGGAATTTCGGAGAACCCATTACCGCTCTGAATTTGCAAAACCGCAAAGTGATATCGATTGATTATCCAGCGCTGAAAATTGAGGACGAAAGTTTGTGGTTTAGTAAGGAGTGGTTCGAGAAGATAAAAGAGAAATACGCCGAGAAATAGGACTTACCATTCAGCATTTCTGTGGACATGCCGCTCTTTGTCATCCTCGCACAGCGGGGATCCCATGCTCTTAATCCAAGCTGATGCATAAATTAACACCGTCATCCTCGCACAGCGGGGATCCATGTTCTTAAGCCAAGGTGATGCATGAATTAACGTCGTCATCCTCGCGCAGCGGGGATCCATTCTCTTAATC
>JAEZGT010000021.1 GCA_023416875.1 Pseudomonadota bacterium | reverse complement strand
ACTCTAGGTCATCGCTCATCCGGGAGAGTATGTCCGGGAAGGCCACCAGCGCGGCCACACTCGGGTCCCATCCCTCCAGCGCAGCAGCATTCACGGCAGCCTCTGGATCGAGATGGCGATTGGCTCTGGCCCAGCGATCCGCCTGCACCACCTCCAAGGGATAGGTGGCCGCAATCAGTATGTGGGAGAGCACCGTGTCCGGGTAAAGGGCAATGGGCGCAAGCATCTGGTCCAGCTCCGCCCGGGTGAAAATCGGATCTGAGGTGGTAATCACCTTGGTTTGGGCCTGCAAACCGCCGCACAGGGCCAGCATCCAGGCGCCGAAAAGAATTGATATGAGGGCTTTCATAGACCACTCCTGCAGTGGTTGAACGAGTGCCGGCTCGCCCCGCTTCCACGGAATTGGCCGGATGGTGCCTGTTATAGGCGCTGGCGCCTTAATTGGAGCTGAACTGTCAGTAAGACTTCAACGCCGCCGCAGAGTTTGCTTCCGGGCGGCTTGAGCTTACGAACGGAGCTGCTTTAACAGCAATTGGGCGGGGTGAGGCAGCTTGACGAAAGCTTCGCGCTTGGTTTGGGAGCGGCAGGAATAACCGGTGGCGGCAAGCCGCCCCTGGTTGTCTTTGGACATGACCGGCCCGCGCCAGCTCTGTTCGAAGATCTTGCTCGATGTGGCCCGGTTGGCGGTTTCATGGCCGTAGGTGCCGGACATACCACAGCAGCCGGTAGCCACTATGTCCAGCTTCTGGCCCAGGGCCGCGAACACCTGCTGCCAAGCGACGATGGAGGCGGGAGCGTTGGTCTTCTCGGTGCAATGCGGCATCAGGCGGAATTCGCCGTCGCTCTTGAACTGCTCCTTCTGCGCGCTGAGCTGCTCCTGATGCTCCGCCAGCCACTCCTGGAGCAGTTGCACTTTTGGCGTATTGCCTTTGCCGAGGGCGTATTCGTACTCGCTGCGGAAGGTCAGGGTCATCGCCGGGTCTACACCCACCAGCGCTACCTGTTCCGCTGCCAGTGTTTGCAGGAAGTCCGCCTGACGCTTAGCCACCCGGCCAAACCAATGGAGGAAGCCGTGCACATGCAGGGGTTTGCCATTGGCTTTGAAGGGTGCCACCAGGGGTTTGAAGCCGAGTTTGCGCAGCAGCAGGGCGATATCCAGCACCAGCGGAGCTTCGAAGTGGGAGGTGAAAGCATCCTGCACGATCACCACCGTTTGCTTCTTCTCAGCTGCGCTGAGCTTGCGTAAACGAGCGGGTGTCGCCAGAGGAATGTTTTCCTCCTTGAGCAGTTTTATCAGAGAGCGGCGGGAGACTGCCGGCGGATCTTCAAAACCCACGCCTTTCGACAGCGCCCAGCGGCTCAGTTTGTTCTGGGTCAGGCCGTTGTACAACGGGGGGACCAGGGCGGCGATCGGCAGCACGAACTCCAGCAGGCCGACCAGATAATCCTTGGGCGAGCGTAGATAGCGGGTGTGGTAGAGCGCCAGGAATTTGCTGCGGAAGTTGGGCACGTCGACTTTGATCGGGCACTGCCCCGTGCATGACTTGCACGCCAAGCAGCCGGCCATGGCGGTGTGCACCTCGTGGGAGAAGTCGTACTCGCCGCGCTTTTTAGCGCGGGTATTACGGATCTTCTCCGGCAGAAGCTTCAGGCTCTCCACCAATCCCACCGGCTGTGTCAGCGCGGCAACCGGGTCAAAGCCGCGGTCGTTGAGCTGCTTGATCCACTCGCGAATCAGCGATGCGCGGCCCTTGGGTGAGTGAATGCGCTCGCGGGTCGCCTTCCAGGACGGGCACATGGCGTCCTGAAAACTCCAGTTGTAACAGAGCCCGTTGCCGTTGCAGTGCACCGCTTCCTGAAAGCCGTTCCAGGTCTGCACGGCGATGGTCCGGTCAATCTGCCCGCGGGTGGTAACTTCATCGATTTTGAGCAGCTCGGCATCTGCCGATGGCGTGGCGATTTTGCCCGGATTGAGCTGATTGTGCGGGTCGAACACCGCCTTGATGCGCTGCAGTTGCGGGTAGAGTTCGCCGAAGAATTTCGGCGCGTATTCCGAGCGCACGCCCTTGCCGTGTTCGCCCCAGAGCAGGCCGTGGTATTTGTGGGTCAGCTCTGCCACCTGATCGGAGATCACCCGCACCAGTTTTTCTTGCTGCGGATCCTTCATATCGATGGCCGGGCGCACATGCAGAACGCCGGCGTCCACATGGCCGAACATGCCATATTGCAGCTCATGGCTGTCCAGCAGCGCGCGCAGCTCGACGATGTAGTCCGCGAGATTTTCCGGCGGCACCGCTGTGTCTTCGATAAACGGGATAGGGCGCGCTTCGCCCTGGCTGTTGCCGAGCAGGCCGACCGCCTTTTTGCGCATACTCCACAGACGATTTACCGCCGCAGCGCCCCAGGCAATGCTGTGGCCCAGGCAAGCGGGATTGCCTTCGCTTCCGGTCAGCGTGGCAACCAGGCGATCGACACCCGCGCGCAATTCCGCTTCATCGTCGGCGGTGTATTCCACCAGATTGATGCCCTGGATGCGCGAGCTGTCCGCCGGGAAAAACTCCGCCACTTCGTGCCAGACGATATCGCCTTTGGCGAGGTTCAGGACTTTGGAATCGACGGTTTCGATACTGGTGGGCTGCGCCTGCATCAGGCGTTTGGCATCGCGCAGGGCGCTGTTGAAATTGTCGTACTGCACCACCGCCAGAGCGGCAAATTTGGGGATGGTCATCAAGTTGAGTTTTACCTCGGTGATAAAACCCAGGGTGCCTTCACTGCCGCACAGAATATTGTTGAGGTTGAAGCGGCCGTGGTCGTCGCGGATATGCGCCAGATCGTAGCCGGTCAGGCAGCGGTTCAACTTGGGAAATTTGGCGTTGATGAGCGCGTGGTGTTCTTTCTGCAGATTGTTCACCAGACGGTGGATCAGCCCAACGCGATCCTGCTGATCGCAAAATGCGTCCAGTTCCTCTTCCGTCAACGCGCTGGAACGCAGTACCGAGCCGTCCAGCAATACCGTGGTCAGCTCCAGTACGTGATCGCGGGTTTTGCCGTAGAGGCAGGAGCCCTGGCCGGAGGCGTCGGTATTG
>JAEZGT010000382.1 GCA_023416875.1 Pseudomonadota bacterium | reverse complement strand
AGGCTGCGGCAAAGGACGCAGCAAATTGATATTCGTTGTACAGAATTTCAATGTGTAACGGCAGCGTGTTGGTTTGGCCGCGAATATGTCCGGACACCACAGACACAGCGCCGAACTCACCCATCGCGCGGGCATTGCACAAGATAATGCCGTACAACAAACCCCATTTGATCGAAGGCAGGGTTACCCGCCAAAATGTTTGCCATCCAGTTGCACCCAGCGTCAAGGATGCCTCCTCGTAAGATGCGCCCTGCTCTTCCATCAACGGAATCAATTCCCGCGCAACAAATGGGAAAGTCACAAATATGGTGGCCAATACGATGCCCGGCACGGCGAAAATGATTTTCAGATCATGCTCCGCCAACCAGGGTCCGAGCCATCCTTGCGCACCGAACAGCAAAACATAAATAAGACCAGCAACCACTGGCGACACCGCAAATGGCAAATCGATCAAGGTGATCAACGCCTGCTTGCCACGAAAGCGAAATTTGGTTATCGCCCACGCCGCCGATACACCGAAAATCACGTTGAGTGGCACGCTGATACCGGCAGCGAGGAGAGTCAATTTAACTGCATGCCAGGCGTCCGGCTCGGTGAGCGACGCAAAATAAACGTCTACACCTTTGGAAAAGGCCTCTTTGAAAACCGCAACCAAAGGCACAATCAAAAATAGCGCCAGAAAAATCAGTGCGACGGAGATAAGCGCCAGTTGAACCCAGAATGGCTCACTTACGGCTTGATTAATACGCGTCTGACGACGCCCTAAAGTAGAAACAGCGCCTGCCATATCAGCCTCCCGCCCGCTTGGTACTCCAATACTGCAGCATGTTAATCAGCAGCAGCAGGACAAATGAAAAGACGAGTAGCACCACTGCCAATGCGGCAGCTCCAGCATAGTTATATTGTTCAAGTTTGGTGACGATCAACAGCGGCGTAATCTCCGTTTTAAATGGCATGTTGCCGCTGATAAACACCACCGAGCCGTATTCGCCCACAGCGCGGGCGAATGACAACGCAAATCCGGTTAGTAACGCGGGCAGCAGTGCCGGCAGCAAAATTCTGCGGAACGTGTGCCAGCGGTTGGCGCCGAGACTGGCAGCCGCCTCTTCAATTTCTTTTTCCAGTTCTTCCAGCACAGGTTGCACCGTGCGCACAACAAACGGCAGACCGATAAATGTCAGGGCCACTATCACACCCAATGGGGTGTAGGCCACTCTGATATCGAACGGTGTCAGCCATTGGCCAATCCAACCCTGGGGTGCGTAAAGAGTGGTAAGCGCGATGCCCGCGACTGCCGTAGGCAATGCAAAAGGTAGATCCACCAGAGCATCCACAATTTTTTTGCCAAAGAAGTGATAGCGCACCAACACCCAGGCGACGATGAAGCCAAATACCAGGTTGATGCAGGCGCCGATAAATGCGGCGCCCAGACTTAAGCGATAACTCGCAACGGCTTGGGGATGCAGCACGGTATCCCAGAACTGGGACCAGGTTAAGGTGAATGCCTTGGCAAACAATGCCGCCAGCGGGATAAATACAATTAAGCTTGCGTAGAATGCGGCAAAGCCCAACGATAATCCGAAGCCAGGTATAACGGAGGGTTTCTTTAACGAGCGCATGAAAATATCTATTTCTTTTTTTGGAAGAAAACCGCACCAGCTAGTGCCAGTGCGGATGAGCACGACTATCAGTTACCAGGTTTGTAGATTTGATCGAAAATACCACCGTCGCTGAAGTGTTCGGTTTGAGCTTTGCGCCAGCCGCCAAATTCTTTGTCAATGGTCACCAAGTCAACTTTGGGGAAAACATTGGCAAATTTCGCTGCAACTTCAGGATCACGAGGACGGTAGAAATTTTTACCCGCGATTTCCTGACCTTCTTTGGTATAGAGGAATTTCAGATAGGCCTCAGCCACTTTGCGAGTCCCATTTTTGTCGACATTTTTGTCAACCACAGTCACCGGCGGTTCGGCCAAAATTGACAGAGACGGAACAATAACTTCGAATTTGCCTGCGCCGAACTCCTTCTCGATCAGGAAGGCTTCGTTTTCCCATGACAGGAAGACATCACCCAACTCTCTTTGAGCGAAAGTCGTGGTGCTGCCACGGGCGCCGGAATCCAGAACCGGAACGTTTTTGTAAAGCTGCGCAACAAAGCTCTGCGCTTTTTCATCGGAGCCGTATTCTTTTTTCGCATACGCCCAGGCGGCCAGATAATTCCAGCGAGCTCCGCCAGAGGTTTTCGGATTGGGTGTAATCACTTGAATACCCGGTTTTACCAGGTCGTCCCAGTCCTTAATGTTTTTAGGGTTGCCTTTGCGCACCACAAACACGATGGTGGACGTATAAGGTGAACTGTTGTTTGGCAAACGGGATTGCCAATCTTCCGGAATCAGTTTGGCTTCATCGTGCAATGCGTCGATATCGTATGCCAGTGCCAAAGTCACCACATCAGCAGCAAGGCCATCGATTACAGAGCGGGCTTGTTTCCCAGAACCACCGTGGGATTGGCTGACGGTTACTTTTTCCTTTTCCGTTTTTTGGTAATGCTCGGCAAACGCTTTGTTGAATTCAGCGTACAGCTCCCGCGTGGGGTCATAAGAGACGTTCAGCAGTTTGACGTCCGCGTGGACGAGAGCCGCTGTGCCGGCAGAGACGCCGAGCGCCAACACTAGTAATGATTTCTTTAAATTTTTGATCAACATTGAAGCTTTCCTTTGTTGGACCTTTATCAATATCGGGAAACGACGGTTCCACGACACCTATTTCAGGAGGTTGTACAGTAACGGCCTACAGCAGGGTTGCTGCGGGCCGGTTGCGATTAAAAGTCGTAGCGAAATCCAACTGACAGACCAGTAGCGGTTTCACCCGCAATGGTTGCAATGGCATCGCCGTAACCGCCACCGCCGGTGATCCGGTAAGTCGCAGCATCCTCGTTATCCGTTTGCGCGTAGGCAAACAGAATGCGGAATTGGCTGTTGAGAATGTAGTCGGCACCGACCGCAGCGAGCGTTGCGCCGCTATCTTCTCGATCTTTGGCATCCAGGTTGTAGACCTGCGCTTTAGCAAGCCACTTGGAAGAAATTTTGTAACTTGCGCTCACACCGAACGTCTGTACGTCTTCATCTGCTGTCGCCAGATTTTTAATGGTGGCCTGTTGGAACAATCCGCCCAGTGTCAAATTGTTGATTTTGTAGCGCGCCGCCAGGCGAACTGCGCTTGAGTCCTCAACGCTTTCCCACTGCTCATGAGCAACAGCCAGATACAAATTGCC
>JAEZGT010000347.1 GCA_023416875.1 Pseudomonadota bacterium | reverse complement strand
GTTCTGCAACTTGAACACGCCGGACACCACCACCGTCTGGTCTTCGCTGATGCCTTTGGTGACGGCGACAAAATCGCCCAAGGTGCGACCCAGTTGCACAAATTGCTGGCGCGCCACCAACTGTTTCTCACCAGTGGGCGTGGTTTCCTCTTCAACAACAAATACCGAGTCGCCAAAGGTCGCGTAAGCCACTGCCGTAACCGGCACAGCCACAACGGGCTCGGTATCCGGCAAGATGACCTTGACCTGGCCGAACATTCCGGGGAGCAGTTTTTGCTCGGGGTTTGCCACCGTCGCTTGTACCCGCACGTTGCGAGTGGCGGGGTCCACTTCTGGGTCTATAGCGGTGATCACACCCTCGAACGCTTGGCCGGGAGCGGCATCGGTTTTCATGCGCACTGGCAGACCGGGTTCGATAAGTGCCAGGCTTTGCTGCGGCAGAGAGAAATTCAAAAACATAGAATCCACCGCCTGCAGCGACACTATGGGTTCGCCGCTCGCCAGATCCTGACCCACATTCACCAGGCGAATGCCGAGACGCCCGCTAAAAGGTGCCTTCACGGTTTTTTTGGCGATGGTGGTGCGGAAAGTATCGGCTTGGGCCTGCGCCTCCTTAAAGCGCGCCTCGGCAGTATCCAAGTCGGATTTGGACGACGCGCGCTTGGTATACAGCTCGCGCACCCGCTCGACATTCACACGCGCCAGTTCGACATTCGCTTCGGCCGCGCGCAACTGCGCCGTCTCCGACGTGATGTCCTGCTGAATCAGCGGCGTGCCTTTTTCAACGCGGCTACCAGGCGTGAACAAAATGTCGGTTATACGTCCGGGAATATCGGCGGAAATCACCACTCCCTGCACCGCCTCAAGAGACGCCACCGCGTCCAGTGAAACTTCCCAGGTTTGTTTTTCCACCTTGTGAGTCGCCACAGTCGCGGGCGGCGGCACCATAGTTGATGCGGCCGCGATCAGGTCGCCGATTTGAATCGCCTTAATGCCTCCAAGAAGGCCAATCAACGCAAACAGCGCGAGCACAGTGAAAGCAATGTTCTTGATCATGAGATGACTACCGCTATAGAGAGAGAATCCGATCCCAGGCTCCACGCCGGACGACAAATGCAAAATCGGAAAGGACTCAGATGATGACGATTGAGTAACAGGCGCGCATACAGCAAATCCGGCAGCGCATGCTACGGTAACAAAGCGATTCCAGATGAAAAAAAATGTAACGCGTACCGTGGCGTGGCCACATTCGTTCAGCGGTCTGACACTCGGTATTCCTTACGGGGAGTCCGGTGAGTCCGTTGACGGCGGCGAAGAATATAAACCCTCGAATGGGGGCGGAGCAAGGCACAAACCGACTAGTTTGTCTCTTATGCAAAATCGCCCCAGTGGCGAACCCCACCGGAGCAAAAAAACATCAGGCGACTGCGCGGCGGGCAGGCTCAGGCCGGAGGGACTGAATTCTTGCTTCAAGGCGGGTCGCATGCTGCTGTTCGCGATGCATTAAGTCCTCTAGCAGATCTCGCGTCTCAGAATCACGGCCGGCGACAAAACGGATCATCTCACGATAAATATCGATCGCAATCCTCTCGCCGATCAGATCTTCTTTTAATAGATCCAGCTGACTCTCGGTGCATGTGTAATCACTGTAGCCGCGCTGCGCCAGAATCTCGGGGTTGAAATCGGCAAATCCACCGAGCTCTGCGATACGCTCCGCAATACGTTCCACATGACGCTGCTCTTCAGCGACGTGCTCCTTATATTCCGTATCCGCGAGTTTTATTTCATCTCCAGGCGCGGAAAATCCATGGCTGGCAAAATAATGCGCTTTGTAACGCATCACGCAAATCAGCTTCGTCGCCAATGCCTCATTAAGCAGATCAATAATCACTTGTTGCGATTTTTCATCATTTTGCGACGCCGAGCAGCTGATCATGCTGCGGCGGGCGCGTGCGCGTCTGGAACTCATATCATCGATAAAGGTTATGTTTGACATTTTTATACCCCACAAAAAAGGCGCGAAGGTCCGCGCCCTCATGGATTCGATCAGCCACGCGCAAATCAAGAATTTACGCGGATGCGGTTGACCACTTCTGTGACATCGTCACGTTTTCTGGCAATGGATTCCGCCAGGGATTTTTGCGCTTCGGTGTGAACTTCGCCGTTCAAGGTCACGCGGCCGTTAAAAGTGTCGACGTTAATTTTCAATCCTTTTATCTCGTTGTTCGCCAACAGCTCGGTTTTGATTGATGCCGTGGTGGACGCGTCAGAAAAAAATTGCGAGAAATCTCTTTTCTCCGCTTTTTGCTGGTAATGGCGCTCCGCCAATGTCGCATCCACCGTCAAACGGTTATCCACCGATTCAATTCCATCAATGCCGCTGGCGATACTTCCCGCCAACTCTTTTTCCACTTCTGAACTGACCTGTCCTTGCAAAATAGCGCTATTACCCTGTACATCTGAATCGATTTTGAATGGTTTCAGATATTTGTTGAGCGAAATTGCCATTGCCAACTTCCCTTCTAAAACTCCTTCGCTGAAGGCAGATTTCGTATCCTGCCAAGCCTCCTTACTTCCCTCTTTTACTGTATTCCACGCCTGCTTGGTCTCCTGCTTTACCTCTTCCGCACCATCCCGGACCGCTGCCCCCTCAATCGGCGCTTGGCGTATTTCGGTGGTGACGCGGTTGTCTACTGTGCTGTCCGCAGCAGCTGCGTCGATCAAGAGCAAAAAAGAGGAAGTGACCGCCAAAGGAGCGAAAAACAATGTCACCATTTTCATAACATGCCTCCCCTATCCGATGACTGCGTATCGTGTCGATCATGCTAAGCGCAAACCCAAATTGCAGGTTCCATGCCACTGGGTAGAAGGCAACAACGGTAGGACTCAGAGGGAAAAGCGCAGCTTATCTGCAGCAGCTTTTTACATTGATTGCAATTTTTTTTGCAAAAACACATTGCGCGACAGAAGGAGAAAACAAAACCTGGCGAAAATCCGCTAAAACAATTGCATGGCACAGAATCAGCTTTAGCGCTATTACCAAGCAATGTGGGTGAACCATGGAAACTCTTCAAACCACCAAAACCAGCGTATTCCACACGGATAAGCCAAAAGCGCCTTTGGCACTGCAGATTCTCACCATCATCGTAGTGATTACTGTTATTTACTACGCCAAATTAATCTTGCTGCCGATTCTGGTTGCTGGGTTTACTGCCTTGTTTGCGTCTCCCCTCGTCCGCACGCTTGAGAGTTTTCGCATACCAAAACCTGTCGCTAGTCTTCTATTGGAAGCGGCGTTGATCACCGGAGTGGTGTATACCTTTACTTTTTTATTTGAACCTGCCATGCGCTGGATCGAGGCCGCACCGCTTATTGGGGATCGCCTGGCCGATGGCATTCGCGAAGTGTCCAAGAGTTTTGGGGTCGGACAAAGCTCTGCAGGAGAGGCATCTTCGGCGATTGAGCAGGCCATGGATTCCACAATGGTTAACCTTGCATCCATGTTTGCACAGACAACTTTTTTGCTGATCGTGCAAGGGTTTGCGGTAGTGATCATGATTTACTTTTTCCTTGTCTACGGCGACGACCTGATGCGCAATATTGTCCGGGCGCAGCAGACTTTTTCCGACAAAAAAACAACAGTGGTCATGTTTCAGGTCATTCGCGATGACGTGTCCATGTATATCCTTTGGGTATCCATAATCAACGTGGGGCTGGGACTATGCACAGCTGCGGCACTATCGCTGGCCGGTGTGCAGGACGCGCTTTTATGGGGAGCGCTGGCCACAATTCTCAACTACGCGCCTTACGTGGGACCTCTGGTTCTTGTGGCGATCCTTACCGCAGTGGGTTTCGCCGAACATGAATCCATTTTGGGTATTGCCAAAGCACCGGCGATTTTCTTTGTGCTCAATCTCATCGAAGGGCAGTTTATTACTCCAACGGTTCTAGGCCGACGCTTTAATATCAACCCATTACTAGTAGTGCTATGGATGTTTATTTGGGGCTGGCTGTGGGGCGTTGGCGGCATGCTCCTCGCGATTCCACTGTTAATGTGCATCAAACTCGCCTTAAGCCACTTACGACTGATCGGCGACTGGGTAGAGGTATTTAATGGCTGCTCCTATGAGGAAGCCAACCCAAACTGTAAAAAACTCGGGCTTCTTGCAAAGTTTACAAAAGCCCGCACGGAAAGCGACAGCACAGTCGGCCAATAGCCGTCTGGCATGAATCTTGTTTTTCGAACCCTGCCAACCGGCGTCGGTGTGAGGCGCCGGATAATATAAACCGACCACAGGAACTGCCTTATGAACATTCAACAACCGACTACAAGTGCACGTCCGACTTTTGAAACTGAAAAACCCAATGGCAATCATCAGGAGCGCGTACGTTCTTCCGAACACACCATCAGCGAACAAGCAGCGCGCATTAATGATGCTTTGGAGCAAATGAAAAAAGCCTCCTCAAGCATTTACGACGCTGTAGCTTGTTTCGGTTTAGCGTCAGGCGACATTGCGAAAATGAAATTCAGTGAAGGCAAACGCAAGGCCTGGGAACTGGAAGAAAAAGCTGAGCATAAAATGGCTGAAAAACCGCTGCTGTACGTGGGTGCCGCTTTTGCGCTGGGCTGGCTTCTGTCACGCGTAACTCGTTAATTATCCATCGCGACTACCGCCGCAGCGAGAAAAACATGACCATAGAAACAGAAACCAACGTCGACGACACCCTGGCTAGTGCTGCAACTGAATCCGCTGAAAAACCATCACTAATGGTGTTGGCAGGGGATGCAGTATCCGTCGCCAAAAGTTTTTTGGAACTGGCGACACTGGAGCTGCGCCTGGCTTTACAGTCCCTGCCAAAAATCATGGGGCTGTTTGTCGTTATATTTTTATTATCTCTGTTTGCTTGGTTGGCGTTTTCCGCTGCGGTCGGCTGGCTGGCCTATGCCCTTCTCGGTACGGTTGGCTGGGGTATCGCGGGATTTTTAATGATTCAGGTGATTGCCTTGATCATCTGCAGATTTGTAGTTGCAACCTATTTAAGACGTCTGTCGCTACCCAACACCCGCGACTTCGTTAAAACCGTACAAGAGAATTTCCGTGAAGCTGCCCGCTGAAATCCAGATTCTTAATGCGCGCTTGGCTGGCGAATATCGCCTCATGCAACAACATTGGCACGTGCATCCACTAAGCAGCTACCGCTATAAGAAAGTTTTGTTTATTGGCACTGGTGCACTTTTGGTATGGCTATCGCGCTATCCCTCAGTGCGCAGGGTGCTCCTTTTAACGAGCCTTGTCACAAAATCCCCTTTGAATTAAAGTACGGGGCGCCAAATGACCCACCCTCACCCGCCGCCGGTGAACGATGTTAATCCATTTTTTTTGTGATAAAGCAGAGTTTGGCGCAGCATGCGGATTGGGAATATATGGAACTTCGCCATGATTTTTGGCCTCAATGGTCCACAAGCGAAGTGCCTGAAGCCCAGACAAAACAGCTTTGCGTTTTGTCAATGTGATAGTTATCCCAATATGCAACACCCTTCCCGGCAAACTCATTTGGATTGGGTCTTGGATTTTGGCACTCATTGGTTGCCGCGCTTGGGAATTAGGGTGCACAGACGAATTAAGGCGGAATCGGGATTGTTTCTGCGCAATACCTTAAAAATTTAGCTTCAGCCCATATATTCCCGCTGTGCCGGAAGGCAGCGTGAATGGAGCCGAAGCCAGGCATTCCACGCGTTTATTTCGCGTCCGACATGCCTGCCACTGGCGAATTGGCTGCCAGCACCGGTTCTCCACCGGGTGGAATGTGTGAATGCGCATGCCTACTTGTTGTGGGCGATATGAAGCGAACCTGTTTGATAGAGGAATAGTTGGTGGCAAATATTCTGCTGGTCGACGATGACACGAAGTTTTTGAATGCAACGACAGATCTGTTGCAGATGCTGGGTCACACCGTTAAAGGGGCAAGCTCGGTAGAGGAAGCCAAGTCTATGGCCGTTGCCAGCAACTATACCCATGCGATTCTCGACCTCATACTACCTGATGGTAGTGGCCTTCACGTGCTGGATGCGCTGAATGCCGGAAATCATAATCTGCAGGTAGCACTGGTTACCGGGCACGCGTCCATCAAATCCTTTGTGATGAACCTCTACGGCCCCAACATCAAATACCTCATCAAACCTATCGATCTCGAACAACTCAACGCCTTTCTCGCCACCAGCACAACCGGCAACATCGCCAGCCAGGACAGCGGCATAAAAAAACACTTTGGTCACTTGGTCGGCGAATCGGCGGTCATGCAGAAGCTGTACGAAATGATTGATCGCGTCGCCAGCACTCAGGCCAACGTCATGCTGGTCGGTGAGAGCGGCGCTGGCAAGGAGGAGGTCGCGGCCTCCATCCATATCGCCAGCCAGGCACGTGGCAGCTTTGTACCGATCAACTGCGGAGCCTTCAGTACAGAGCTCATCAATAGCGAACTCTTCGGTCACGAGAAAGGCGCCTTCACCGGCGCGATCAACCGCAAACCAGGCGTCTTCGAGCTAGCCCAGGACGGCACCTTGTTTCTGGACGAGATCACCGAAATGCCCATCGACCTGCAGCCCAACTTGCTGCGGGTGCTGGAGTCGCGCAAAGTCACCCGACTTGGCGGCACCAGTGCGCTGGACGTGAACTGCCGGGTGGTGTCCGCCACCAATCGACCGGAACATGAAATCGCACGGGACAAAAAGCTAAGGGAAGATCTGTATTTCCGCTTAGCCGTTTTCCCCATCCATATACCGCCGCTGCGTATGCGCAAAGACGATATTCCTCTACTCGTTGATCACTTCCTCACCGATCTTAATCTGCAATATAACGCCAAGATCGGTATTCGCGAAGAAGATCTCGGTCGTCTCTGCCAATACGATTGGCCCGGCAACGTGCGTGAATTGCGCCACTGTCTCCATCGAGCCTATATCATGGCCGATCAAGCGACAGGCAAAATCCGCCTGCCGGAGCGTATTCAATCTCCGTTTTCGCGCCTAGAAACAACGCAAAATAATGGCATACATTTTGGAAAGACAGTGGAGGACGTAGAGAAGGAGCTGATTCAAACCACGCTCGAACACCTCGATGGTGATAAAAAGAAAGCCGCAGAAATGCTCGGAATCAGCTTGAAGACTCTCTATAACCGATTGAACAGCTATACCAATACATGCGCGGAGTGAAGCGATAACAACGCGCCATGTGACGGAATCAAGCTAGAGTCTTTATCGCCATGCAATATGGAGAACCCATGAAACGCTCCACCAGTGCGCTTATTCACGATATTCGCAATCCATTGAACACCATTTCCATTAATGCCGAGCTCGGCAAGCTGACGCTACAAAAAAACGGTGATGTCACCAAAGCCATCCAAATTTTTGAAGCCATTTTGGCCGAGTGTCAGCTCTGCAGCAAAAGAATCACGGACTTGAAAGAGAGCCTTCAGGACGAACCCGCTGAGGCCATTCTCAAAGAAGAGCGCAATTAATTCTTTCCTCTCCAAATGCCGCCGCATGATTTGCGCGGCATATCCTTCAGATATACGCAATCAATTTCCAATCGACCGAGCGCTGCTACTGAAGACGTGTGCGCGGATTATTGTTTGCAGATTTTTAATGCAGAGGGCAGCAAAGCTGAGAGAAAGCTGGTGTGAAAGAGTTTCACACCAGCTGCAAGGAAGTGATTAACAAGCGATGGTAAAACGGCCTTGATGTATATACATCTGTTCTTCAGGCGCAAACCGCAATTCCTTCAGCGCAGCTTGAATCACTACGGCGTCGTTCAACGCGCGATGCAGCGGCAACGCGAGGCGCGCTGCTATACGGGATTTCACACGTTGATATTTTGCCTGTTGATAATCATCCAACAGATATTCGATCGCGGAGCAGCGGGCCAAGGCGGGCATTTTCGCAGCGTTAAACAATGCATGAAACCAATGACAGTCGTGCACCCAGCAATCACTATATAAAGTGACGCCGTTGCAGATCGCATTAATATCTCGGCAGATCTCTTGAACGGGACGTCCCTCTTTCATCAGGTATGGGCGCTCTATTCCGTGGACGTCTTGAGCGCTTTTATCCCAATGAAGCCAATTGGCTTCTGGCT
>JAEZGT010000277.1 GCA_023416875.1 Pseudomonadota bacterium | reverse complement strand
TTTATCATGTTGATCCTGCTCCATGGTCTGTAGACTTTGCGCACCTACGATAGGCACACGCATCTTCTGGTTTGCCACTGGAGCAAGATAACAACTTGAATTGTAATGCTAATACGCAAAACTACGTAGTTAGGCGTTTATGTGAACTACGAGCAGGAATAATACGTCTTGATTGGCCGGATTTGCCGCGTTGGTGACTGCAAATCTGCCTTTTCGAATTGGCACTGAATCGACGCGCGTGTTCAGTCCCTTCGCCGCCTCATTTCTCCGTCAATATTTTATCGATTTTCTGAAAGGTGCTGCGCCAGCCTGACTGATAATCATGGCTGGAGGCATGAACCAGCCCGCCATGTTCAAACTCCATTTTTGTCTCGTCGCCGTCGGCTTCAAACCGTATTTTGATCCGGGTTTCAACACCGGGCTCGCTCTTCCACCCCCAGGAGAATTCCAGTTCCTTATTCGGCTCAACATGCTGATAAATACCGCTGGCCGTATGCTGTGTGCCATCACTATCGGCAAAAGTGACTTCAAAGCGACCACCGACTCGAACATCCAGCTCGGCTTTTAGCACCCGCCCGTTTGGATCCGAACCAAACCATTGCTGCACTCCCTCCGGTGTCGTCCAGGCGGCCCAGACGTTTGCGGGAGGCGCTGCAAATTGCCAGGTGATTTGGACAGCATTGGTTGTCATCGATCGCTCCACTTCTGTTTTCTGCGCAGATACCGTAAGAGCCAACATTAATAGAAAATTCCTGCCCACCAAGAGCAGGAGTAACGATGCGCATATAACGTTTTCTGCGGTGGAATCCTCAAGTGGTCGCGCCCTCCAGATTCCACTAACAACGACTTAAATCTGCCAGATACAAATACCCACCCTCGCGCAGCGCTGAGGATTGATCTGCAATTGCCTGCAAACTGTCACACGAGAGATCGCTCTCCTCTATGGATAAATAGACCAAGCCGAGGTGTGACAGATCCAGTTCCGTAAAGCCATGAACATCGAGAAGCCCAAGGAAAGTTATATTGCGATTGCCGGACAAATCCAAACCAGAGAGTTCATGCTCTGCGACCTCCAGCGTAGATAAATTGGGCATTGTGCTCAGCGGAATTTCAGTGAGCGAAGTACCAACCAAATTTAGCTCGGAGAGATTATTCAAAATTCCCCCAGTCAGATTGGTTATCGGGACGTATTGGATATCTAAGCGCTTCAGATTCTCATAGCTGGGAATATCCAGTTCGCTTAGTGACAGATTTTTTAGCTCAATTTTGGTTAAAGGAGCGCCGGAGGGCAAAATAATTTGTGTGGCGGCTAGAGCATCAAAAACAGAAAGCTCTTTGAGATGGTTAATTTCTTGCAGATCCAAGTTTTCAATTTTACCTCTAGCGATATTCAGGGTTATTGCGGATTTTTCACCAGATATTTTTAGAGTCTCCGCGTTATGATTGGTTACTTGAACCATTCCGAATTCATACTCCGATAATCTCAACGATTGGATCGCAGTGGACGTCAGAGTCACACTGCGCACCCTTCCGCCGGAAAGATCCAGTTCCGTTGTGCTGCCGCCTGAGATCCACAATTCCCTGAGCTGCGTCGGCCAATTCAAATCCTGAAATTCGCAATCAAAGAGGGAAAGCGCTTCCAGATTCTCCAACTGCGCCAGATCGATCTCCGTCAAATCCAACTGTGATAGCACTAAAGACCATATTTCGGCATGCGCCAATAGGCTCCTCACATCAAAACCCAAATTGCCTCCAAGACTGAGACGATTAAATTGCGTCCCGGACGTATCCAACTCGGTCAACATTGGCATATTGCGCAGGCTCACCGTACCAATCTGTATAGCCGGCAACCGCAGATCGACTAAACCTGGCATATCGAGCTCGACATCGTGCAAGTCGCTGTTGCGGCTCAAATCGAGAGCTTTGATATTGCCGTTATCAATTTTCAACGTTGCCAGATTGCTAAATCCAGATAAGTTCAGATGGGTGGCCTCTGCAGTTTCCCGGACGCGAATCTCGATCCACCTATCTGAACTCACAGACCCAAGATCATGAATCTCGTCACAGATCAAAATGGCCGGCGACAGGGAATCCCTAGACACGTCGTATTCACAGCCATTCACCTCTGGCAGGGGCTCCCTAGTCCAGGATTCCCCACCACACCCAGAGAAAAGCCCGAAAATTCCAGACAAAATAAGCACGTGGGCTAAGGGATAAGCCCTCTTATATCCGATGGCATGGGAATTTCGCATAGAACCTTCCTGTCGTTATTTTTATTAAGGATTTACGCTTTCTGCCAAGTTTCCTCGTTATAGGAAATCCGCGTGCGACAAAACCGCTAAGCCGGTCTCATTTTTTGGCACCTATATCTGCTTTTATCGATTATGGCACGTGAAAGACCGTAACTGCTCAACACTTCTGCAATCCAACCCTTTAAGCGAGCTGCATACTGCGCTATTAATGGTTAGCTTTGGGATAGGTCTAGCGATACAAATCCCCTGGACGTAGAGCAAAATAATCAATAATCACCAGAAGGATTGGCATGATCAATCAGCAATTACTTCGCTTAATTTCCCTTGCGTGCAACGTCCGTTTTATTTCCGCTTTGGCATTAATCGTCCCTGTCGTCAATGCACAATCCGAACGAATCGATTATGACGTGGATAAAGATGGTTTAATCGAAATTACCAGCGTTGAGGATTTTCTGGCGATACCGGAATTTGTCTACAGAGGTCCCTTAGTTACCCTGCACGGTTCCTCCGCAGGATGCCCTGAGACGGGCTGTATCGGTTACGAATTGGTTAACGATCTTGATTTTTCTACGAACTCTGCCCGTTTACCTTCCACTATATTTTCATCAGTCGTTTTCGAAGGTAATCATCACGCCATAAAAAATCTTAAAACTTATCACTCAGCCATATTTTACAATGTGATTAACAGCGTTATCCGCAACTTAAAGGTCGAAAATATCGAAACCGAACCCCGTGATAATTATACGGGGGCTATAGCCAGCTTTCTTCAAGGTAGTATGCTGGTTAACGTTGAAGCCAGCGGCACTTTACGGGCGACTCATTATGTCGGTGGCCTGGTGGCGTCTGCATCTGGCTCAGCGATTATCAATAGCCATTTTTCCGGGACTATCGACGGTTACAACAGCAATGGCGGGCTGGCTGCGGTTAGTCACCACACGATTATTTTTGCCAGCAGCGCTCGAGGAAACTTCGTCCGTCGTGATGCAGGCCATTTTTACGGTGGCCTTGTTGGCGATGCCAACGTTTCCGGCGCAATTATTGCGAGCCATGCGAATTTTGAAAATGTAAAAACCAATATTGTCGGCAATATGACTGGTCAATTATCGGCGACTATTGAAAACAGTTATTCCATCTATAGCGCCGACGAAAACGAACCCACTGTGGTGATCGGGTTTTACGCCAAAAACTCACCGGGCAACGAAGTCGCCATCATGGATTCGGTAACGCAAGCTGACCTGGCTTGTCCACAATCTGAATTCGACGAACGCTGCGCCCACCCCGAATTACTGTGGGGCTGGCGAACCCATAAAGATGCCAACGGAAAACCAGTATGGAATTTCGGCTCAAATACCGATTTACCAGAAATCAATCGGGACCTGATGTTTGACCTGACAGATACTGACGAAGACGGCATCCCGGATTTCTTGGATCGCTTTCCGGAAAATCCGGCAGCCGCAATAGATTTTGATCAGGACGGCAAACCAGACGCATGGGCGCCGACATGCATCGAAGATTGCCAGCCGGCCTCCGGCCTTACCCTAGATGATAAAGTGGAGCGACCTACCTACCCCGATAGCCCTATTCTGGATGAGGACGAGCCCCGCACTGGCAGCAGCTCATCGTCTTCCAACTCCAGCTCGTCATCAACGAGTTCCTCGTCTTCGAGCTCGTCATCCTCAAGCTCGTCCTCCAGCTCAAGCTCGTCAGGGTCTGCGGAAAACGGCTCCGCAGGTGGTGCAGGCGCGCCCTACTGGCTCTTGTTGGGACTGTTTGCGCTGCAGCGAGCACGAAAATTAAAACTGATTTTTGGGCAATAACCGCAAGCGGCTTTTGATTTGACTGGAGAGAAAGAAGATGGTCCAAGAGCGCCATAACAGCGCTCTTGGACACATAGCTTAAGCGTGACTTCGCGAGCGGAGACGGCGCAGCAGCATCAATGCCGCTATTCCAAAAATCGGTAATCCACTCAATGAACCCGCTTCCTTTGCTTCAGGTGCGGGAGGTTCCGGCTGACTGGTTTGCGGCTCTGGTGGCTGCGGAATTTCCGGTTGCTGTGGTGGACCGGGTTCTTGCGGTATTTCAGGCTCCTGTGGCAGTTCTCCAGCCAGAATCGCGGGCGCGACTTCGGTAGTGAAATAGGCAACGGGCACCAGCGAGGCGTTTGCATCGATGGAAATCTCCCGCGAAGACCAACCGGTGCCGGTCAGGGCAAACATTTTCAATCCGGGCTGAGAGCCGAATTCCGGCATATCGTAATCATCAGCGTTGGTCCAATTATTGGGACCAAGCACCATTTTTCCCGCCCAGGAATCCGTACCATCCGCACCGTCGTGGGTGCGCTCGATGGCATGTTCAAATTGCGCATGATCTTTCGCGGTAAACATGGCCAAGGCAAGAGGATTCAATCCGGCAATGTGGTCCATCACTTTTATGGCGCCGCGAGCGTATTTTGCTGCGGCTTCCGCCTCTCTGCGGCTGCGATGAATCTCCGCCACCGCCATCAAGATGCGCGCATCGTTCAACGCCATGCGATGGGACCCCCAGCGCACATTGTTGTCCACATTATCCTGATCGCCAGTATTCCACTGTGTGGAATTCGGGTCCCAGGTAACCCCCGGATAACCGAGATT
>JAEZGT010000242.1 GCA_023416875.1 Pseudomonadota bacterium | reverse complement strand
GTAACTGATATATCTTTTTTGGAATTCTCCGGCAGTCAGCCGCGGTCTTTATTGAAGCTCTTTGAGCAGATGGGCTTCAAGCAAGTCGGGCGTCACTCTGAAAAACCCATTACCTTGCATCATCAGGGGCATATCCATTTTATTTCCAACCCATCCAGCGGCGGCAATGCAGAGTTATTCCGCGCGGTGCACTATCGTGGTGCCAGTGCTATGGGATTCAAAGTGCTGAATTCGCAGCAGGCTTTTGAGCAGGCTGTTGCGTTTGGTGCAATTCCGGCTGGAGCCAGGGATTACGACATACCGGCGATTCGCGGCGTTGGACAGTCGCTGATTTATCTCGTGGATGATGCCGCTGAGAAAAAGCTGTTCGAAAAGTTTGGTTACGTACGTGAATACGCTAAGGACGACACCCATTGTCTAGAGCGTATCGATCATCTTACTCACAATTTAAACCGCGGCGGCGTTGAAAGAATGTGCCGCTTTTACGAAACCATCTTCGGTTTCAAACGCGTTCGCTCTTTTCATATTGAAGGTAAAAAGACGGGATTGTATAGCGAAGTGGTGGCAAGTCCCTGCGGGCGCGTGATCATCCCGTTAAATGAAACCAAAGATGATAAGTCACAGATTGCGGAGTTTATCCGTGAGTATAACGGCGAGGGCATCCAGCATATAGCGCTGCTGAGCCGAGATATTTTCAAAACAGTGGATGGCTTAACCAATAACGGTATTCCCTTTCAGCATACGCCGGATACTTATTTTGAGCGCGTGGACCAGCGTCTGCCCGGTCACGGCGAACAAGTCTCTGCCCTGCGGGACCGGCGCATACTCATCGACGGTGGGGAAGAACAGGGCGGCGGATTCCTTTTGCAGATTTTTACCAAAAACAGCATAGGTCCGATTTTCTTCGAGTTCATCCAGCGCAAAGGTAATCGTGGTTTTGGCGAAGGCAATTTCCAAGCACTCTTTGAGTCCATTGAGTTGGATCAAGAGCGTCGTGGTGTCCTGGCGTGATAGATAGGGCACGAGGTTATGAAAGCAGCTTCAACATTATGTTTGGAATTTTCCACGGACGTGACTTTTGTTGATGTCTTTGAGCAGCAGTCAGCGAGACTCGGGGATAAATTAGCAGCTCACTGCGGTGGCAAGTCGATCAGTTATCGTGAACTTAATATCAGAGCCACGCGTTTGGCGCGTGCGCTCTTTGCCAAAGGGGTTCAAAAATCTGACCGGGTGGTAGTTGCTGTCCCACCCAGTCTTGAAATATTGGTAGCCATTCTAGCGTTGCATAAACTGGGCGCAGTTTACGTTCCTCTTGACCCCGGCTTTCCCGCTAATCGTATCGCTGTGATTTTGGCGGAAGTGGAGCCACGCTATGTGCTTGGGCTTGTAGACAATTCTTTCCTACCTGTTGAAGCCCGTGATCTGTTTATCGATCTAACGGCGCCTCCTGATGTTGCCGTTGAGATGAATCCTGAGGTTTTCCTCTCATCAAGCGATATTTCTCACATTTATTTCACCTCGGGTACCACGGGAAAACCGAAAGGAGTTGTTGCCGATCACCGCAACCTGCTGCATTACGTTACAAGCGCTGTGGAGCGATACGGCTTTGATGAAACGGATCATTTTATTGCCGCCGCGCGCTTTACCTTCAGCATCAGCTTGTTTGAATTACTGGTTCCCTTGGCAGCGGGTGCGGAAATTACGTTATTGCCGCGCGACCAAGTGCTTGATATGCAGCAGTTAAGCGCTGCGGTTTCTCGCGCTACCGTCTTTCACTTTGGCCCCAGTTTGTTAAAACAGTTGTTGCCGTATATCGAGCAGCATTACCAGTCTTTCGCTGCATTTGATCATGTGCGCCATGCCTCGTCTGGAGGTGACATGGTGCCTCCGGAAATCCTGGAGAAGCTCAAAACAATATTTCGCAAAGCTGAAGTTTTTGTTATTTACGGCAGTAGTGAAATCAGCTGTATGGGGTGCACGTACGAAGCGCCTCGCTCACAAAATATTACGCGAACAAAAGTAGGCAAAGCCTTCGGCGGCATGCAGGTGCGCATTCTGGATGATCAATTGCGATCAGTGGGCCCCGGCGAAGTGGGGAGTTTATATTTCTCTGGACCAGGATTGGTCACCGGCTATCTCAATCAACCTGTTTTGACTGCAGAGAAATTCATTGAGCTTGATGACTTGCGTTTTTACGCCATAGGCGACGTGGGTCGAACCGATGAAAATGGCGATATCGAATTATTGGGGCGTGCTGATTTTCAAGTACAGATTCGTGGAATGCGGGTTGAGCTGCTGGAAATCGAGCATCATTTGAAGTCATTGCCAGGGATGGTGGACTGTGTAGTAGTGGCCAGGCAACACGCACAAGACTCCGATCAGACTCTGGTTGCCTACCTTGTTATTCGCGATGGCGAACCGACCTCTGCTGCGTACTTTGCGGATTATCTCAAGCGGCATTTGCCTGACTATATGATCCCCGGACAATTTGTGCGGTTGGATAAGTTGCCGCTGAACCACAACGGCAAATTGGACCGCAGTCAATTGCCTGCTCCGGATGCCAGCAATTTACTGCTGACAGGTTTTTATCAGGCGGCAGAGACGGAAGTGCAACGCAGTTTGCAGGCCATGCTGCAGTCCTTATTCAGCGTCGAGGGCGTTGGCATTGACCACGATTTTTTCGAATTGGGTGGCGACTCCCTGACTGCAGTTCGTTATTTGATGGAAGTCGATAAACAATTCGGACAGTTTATTCCCATTCCGTTTTTGCTGGAGCATCCAACGATTCGCCAACTCGCGGAGGTCATTGAAAATAAACAGCCGGTAACCGGTGTCGGTGATGTCGTGGTATTGAGACATGGAAATGCTGAGCCGCCATTGTTTTGTCTTTATGGAGTGCTTCTCTATCGCGACCTCGCGTTGTCGTTGGACACGTCTAGAACCGTATGCGGCGTTTATTTGGAAGAGGAAATGTTGCTGTTGCAACCGGGAGTGGAGGTTGCGGAGGTGCAGGCCCTGCATAGCGTCGATCAGATCGCGCGCCGCTATTTTCGCAGTATTACTGCCTTTCAAACTCACGGCCCCTATTATCTGGCGGGTGAATCCTTCGGCGGCATTATTGCGCTGGAAGTGGCGAGATTGTTGCGCGAGCAAGGCGAAGAAGTGCATTTGATCGCGATGCTGGATTCTATGGCTCCAGGATTCTGGCAATCTTTGTCGCCTGCTAGAAAGTTAATTCGACATCTGAAAAAAATTCTGCGCGAGCGCAGGGCTTATCTCAATCGATCGCTTCTGCGCAAAATCAAAAATAAGCTCTTTAAAGCGCGCGTTGGAGCGGCGGTGGATCAGCGGGCCGACGCTCGCGCTATGGCATCACGCACCTACAATCCTGCGACTTTCTCGGAGCCGGTGGTGTTATTCAAAGCGAAGGAAAGAACAGAGTTTGAACCCGAAAGTACCGATCTTGGTTGGGGCAGATTCCTGCCGCGACTGACGGTGCACGAGGTGAGCGGAGATCATTTGGGTATGTTGCAGGAAGGCACTGTGCAGGATCTTGCCGCAAAGCTACGGCCGTACCTCCAGTAGGGCCAATTTCAGTCGGGATGCCAGTTGCGTGTAGAATGCCTGTTTGGTTTTTCCCCAGGCAGCAACCATGGCCCTTTCGATTGATAGCATCATCGCCCGCGCCCGCGCCGAGTGTGATCGGGTGGGGGTGAAACTGACTCCAAAACGCCAGAATATTTTGCTGGTTTTACTTCTTTCTGAAGCACCCCTGTCTGCATACGACATAGTCGACAGCTATCGCGAGCGCTATCACGAATCCCTGCCTGCCATGTCTGTCTATCGCATTCTGAATTTTCTGGTGGATAACAAGCTCGTACACAAACTGGAGACCACCAACCAGTTTCTGCCTTGTGCGCATATCGCATGCGACCATCAACATGAGATTCCGCAATTTTTGATCTGTGACCGCTGCCACGCAGTGGCTGAGGTGGGGTTGCGCAAAACCCTAGTGCGGGAGCTGCAGGAAAGCGTGCGCAAAGCGGGCTTCTCGCTCACCAGTCAGCAGCTGGAGCTCCACGGTGTCTGTGCTAAATGCAGTGGGGGAGGCGAAACGAGTGGAGAGCTGGAAGACGGTGAGGAGGCGCATCACCGTCATTGATGTTTAGCTATTCGCCAGATGCAGCGGTCGCTGCATCTTCTTAAGTTTGAGTGTTTTTTAGTTAAACAAATCTTCGATAGACAGGTAGCGCTCGCCTGTGTCGTAGCTGAACACCAGAACTCGGCTGCCTTCAGGCATTTCCGCTTCTTTATTTTTCACTGCCGCCAGACTTGCGCCGGATGAAATACCGACGAATATTCCTTCTTTCTTGGCGCACTGGCGGGCCATTTCAAAGGCGTCTTCATCTTTTACCAGAATCGTGCCATCCAAGGTTTCCTTGTGCAGATTGGTCGGGACAAAACCTGCACCTATCCCTTGGACGCGGTGAACACCTTTGGCTCCGCCGCTGATAACGGGGGATGTTTCCGGCTCCACAGCAAAGGTTTTCATACCTGGAAAAACTTCTTTTAAAACTTCGCTACACGCGGTGATGTGACCGCCGGTGCCGACGCCGGTAATCAAATAATCAATGCCATCGTCAAAATCTTCCAGAATTTCTTTTGCCGTGGTGTCGCGATGTGCGGCTATGTTGGCAGGGTTTTCAAATTGTTGCGGCATCCAGCTATTGCTGTGTTCCTGCAACAGTTCCTGTGCCTTGGCGATTGCGCCTCCCATGCCATTTTCTTTTGGCGTGAGCACCAGTTCCGCGCCCAGCGCTTTCATGTATCGGCGGCGCTCTACAGACATGGATTCCGGCATGGTCAAAATCAGCCGATAACCTTTTACTGCAGCCACCATGGCTAAGCCTATGCCAGTGTTGCCGGAAGTGGGTTCGATAATCACCGTGTCCTTGTTGATAGAGCCACTTTGCTCGGCAGCTTCGATCATCGCCAGTGCAATGCGATCTTTAATGCTGGAGCCTGGGTTGAAACGCTCAATCTTCATCCAGACCTCCAAATCGGGCCGGAACAGATTATTGATGCGCACATGGGGTGTGTTGCCGATGGACTCGAGAATGTTGTTGTATTTCATGAGTTGGCTCCTTGGCGGCCGGATAAGTGCGGGCCAATGTAGCAAATAACGGTGCTGCTCGGGGAGTGGCGCAGACTGTCCACAATATCTGTGGATAAGTGAGTGGAAAGGCTTGGGGGAAGGGGCAGGAAGCTGATGACCTGGGTCATGCACGCCATAGCTTGATATTTGACCACCAGCTCTGGCGGCGTTTGCGCATAAAAAAAATCCCGGCTTGGCGGGGCCAAGCCGGGATTTTTTGCATGGATTTAACTTCTATCGTTTGTCGCGCGCCGTAAATTCGCGTGCGGTGTAACCCGTGTACAGCTGGCGGGGGCGACCGATTTTGAAGCCTTCAGAAATCATTTCGTGCCAGTGAGCAATCCAGCCGACGGTGCGTCCAGTGGCAAAAATCACCGTAAACATTTCAGTCGGAATGCCGATGGCTTTCATGATGATGCCGGAGTAAAAGTCCACGTTGGGATAGAGTTTCTTCTCGACAAAGTAGGGGTCTTCCAGAGCAATCTGCTCGAGACGCTTGGCGATCTTCAGCAGTGGATCATTTTCTAGTCCCAATTCAGTCAGAACTTCGTCACAGGTCTGCTTCATGACCTTGGCGCGCGGGTCGAAGTTTTTATAAACCCGGTGACCAAAGCCCATCAAGCGGAACGGATCGTTTTTATCCTTGGCTTTGGCGATGTATTTGTCGATGTTCTTCACATCGCCGATTTCTTCCAACATATCCAGTACCGCTTCGTTGGCGCCGCCATGTGCGGGACCCCAAAGGGTGGCAATACCTGCGGCGATACAGGCAAAGGGATTGGCGCCAGAAGAGCCGGCAAGACGCACAGTAGAGGTGGAGGCGTTCTGCTCGTGGTCTGCGTGTAGCAGGAAGATGCGGTCCATGGCCTTTGCGAGTACCGGGTTCACCTTGGGATCGTCGCAGGGGGTGCCGAACATCATATGCAGGAAGTTTTCTGCATAGCTCAGGTTGTTATTGGGATACATGAACGGCTGACCGATGTGGTGCTTGTAGCACATGGCAGCCAGGGTCGGCATTTTGGCGATCAAACGATGGGCTGAGATCAGCCGGTGTTGCACGTCGTTGATATCCAACGAGTCGTGATAAAAGGCGGACAGAGCGCCGACCACGCCACACATGATGGCCATCGGGTGGGAGTTGTGGTGAAAGCCCTGGAAGAAGCGGGCGATGGATTCATGCACCATGGTGTGGTGCGTAATGACATTAACAAATTCGTCGTACTGCGCTTGGCTGGGGAGCTCTCCGTGCAGCAGCAGGTAGCAGGTTTCCAGGTAATCTGACCTTTCCGCAAGAACTTCTATGGGATAGCCCCGGTGCAAAAGCACACCTTTGTCACCATCGATATAAGTAATTTTGGATTCACATGACGCGGTGGAAACGAAACCCGGATCGTAGGTGAAAAACCCTTTGCCGGTGAGTGCGCGAACGTCGATCACATCGGGACCGACACTGCCGGAATAGACCGGCAACTCGATTTTTTCGTTCAAACCGTCGACCGTAAGTTGAGCTTTCTTATCAGTCATTACGGACTCCTGTTACAAGTATTGAAAGACTCGATGCCTAGGGCAGCTGGTGCGCCATAAAAGCATTCTTTGATAGTGCATACAAGTGGCTGGCAACTGGGTCATTTCCCAACGGGATCATCAAGCTTGCCGCCCTGGAGGATGGCAGATGAAATTCCGGATATAAGGAAAGGTCAGCACTGAACAAGTCGCCGAGAACCCGTGGGTTCGTGTCCAGATGTATCGCCGGTGGTGGGATGCACTGAAAGGTGTTACGCAGGTAATACAATGCAACGATTATTCCCGGGCGTGCCGTAGTATAGAGAAAAGCGGCGCCATAGGGGTAGCGTCGGTCCACCAAAACAAAAAAAGTCCCCGTTCATTTCGCCTGCGCCGCTATTCTTATTCCTCGGAGTAAATATTTTGCAACTTTACGGTGCGCTTATTTCTCATGCTTCGCTATTTTGGTGCATTCGAAGATTAACTTCAGGAAAAACAAGGGAATTACGGCGTCAATTTGTTTGTGTTTTCCCTGGGGCATCTCTATAATTCCGCGCGTTTTTGAGAGGCGTTACCGCGCTTGCTTTCTCAACCCTCGCCCGCCAGACCGACAGGCTCTGCCGACCTGACAGGCGCAAGAAGCACGAACGTGCGGCCTTCCATTTACCCGGTTCATTCTGGACCGTCTGCTGCTCCCTTTATCGCGTGGTCATACGGATTTGACTGAAGGGCATCTGTAAAATTAGAAATTTTTGTTCCCAGCAAGGAAGCACCGCCCGGAGAACCGCAGTTTACATAGAGTAAATGAGGATTCGAGGGCGCCGGCCTCCCGGACGGGGCAACGCCGCTGGGGGATGAAAAGAGCAATTTTTAGGGATGCCCTGAATACCGACGTACAGATTGCAACCATAGACAAAGGTACCGACACACTGTGAACAAGCAACGACCTGTCAATTTAGATTTGTCCACCATCAAGTTCCCGATTACTGCCATTGTTTCCATCACTCACCGAATTACCGGCGTTGTCCTTTTGGGAGGCATTCTGGTGTTGATGTGGATGTTGGATGCCAGTCTGAGGTCCGAAGAAAGCTTCAACGAGCTGCGTCAGCTGATAGCCAACCCATTGGCCAAGGTGGTGCTTTGGGGGGTTCTGGCGGCACTGGCTTATCACTTGGTAATGGGCATACGCCATATGTTTATGGACTTGGGCATTGGTGAGTCTTTGAAGGGTGGGCAGACGGGCGCCAAATTGGCGTTGGCTTTGGCAGTCGTATTGATTCTGGCAGCAGCGGGGTGGTTGATATGGTAACGGCAGTAACGAATCTGGGCCGCAGTGGCTTGTTTGATTGGGTTTTTCAACGCGTCAGCGCCGTGGTGCTGGCCGTTTACACAATTTTTATAGTGGCGTTTATTGCCTCCCACCCTCAGATGGATTACGCGACGTGGCGCGATCTGTTTGATCAACAATGGATGCGCAATTTCAGTTTCATCGCGCTTATCAGCGTTGCCGGCCACGGTTGGATCGGCCTATGGGCTGTTCTGACGGACTATGTGACGGAGCGCATGATGGGCGGAAAAGCCTTAGGTCTGCGTATTGTGGCGCTGGGCGCTTACGCTCTGGTGACTTTGTCGTACCTCGTCTGGGGTTTCGAAATTCTGTGGGGGTTTTAAGTTAAATGGCTAATATGCGCACAATCAGTTTTGACGGAATCGTAGTGGGCGGCGGCGGCGCCGGTATGCGCGCCGCGTTGCAGATGGCCCAGTCTGGCTTCAAAACCGCAGTGGTAACCAAAGTTTTTCCCACCCGTTCACACACAGTTTCTGCCCAAGGGGGTATCACCTGCGC
>JAEZGT010000226.1 GCA_023416875.1 Pseudomonadota bacterium | reverse complement strand
TCTTCGAGGTGGGCGTGGTGGATACGCACACGTTTGGTAGCGCCGCTGCCCAAGGTAATATCGAGATAACCAGCGCCGACGATCGGGCGCGCCAGCTGCGTGGTTTGATAGCCCTTGGGCAGATCCGGATAGAAATAATTTTTGCGCTCGAAGATAGAGCGGCGATTGATCTCCGCGTTGATGGCGAGACCAAACATGGTGGCCATGCGAAAGGCTTCGGCATTGGCGCTCGGAAGAGTACCGGGCATGGCGAGGTCGATGGCGCAGGCCTGAGTGTTGGGCTCAGCTCCAAAAGCGGTGCTCGAACCGGAAAACATTTTTGAGCGGGTGGCCAGCTGGACGTGAACTTCCAGACCTATGACGGTTTCCCATTCCATTACATGTACCTTTATTGAATACCGGCGGGGGCCAGTTCGTGAAATTGGGTGTTTTGCTGGAACTGGTGCGCGACATTGAGCATCTGCGCCTCGGCAAAATAATTGCCGATAATCTGCAGTCCGACCGGCTTGTTGTCCACCAGGCCACAGGGGATCGACATACCCGGCAGACCGGCGAGGTTGGTGGCGATGGTGTAAATATCTTCCAGATACATGGCTACCGGGTCTTTGCCTTTGGAGCCAAATTCAAACGCGGGGGATGGCGATGTCGGCCCCATGATCACGTCCACCTGTTTGAAAGCGTCGACAAAATCCTGCTGGATCAACCGCCGAGCTTTTTGCGCTTTCGCATAATAGGCGTCGTAGAAACCGGCAGACAGTGCATAGCAACCCACCATAATGCGGCGCTTCACTTCCTCGCCGAAACCTTCGCTGCGTGAGCGCTTGTACAAATCGTCGAGGTTCTGGGGATTTTCACAGCGGTAGCCGTAGCGCACGCCGTCGAAGCGGCTCAGGTTGGCGGAACATTCCGCCGGCGCGATCACGTAGTAGGCCGGCACCGCGATATGGCTGTGGGGCAGGCTGACGGAATGCACAGTGGCGCCGAGTTTTTCGAATGTTTTGATCGCCTCTTCCACCGCTCGCGCGGTGCCTTCATGCAAGCCTTCACCGAAATATTCTTTGGGCAGACCGATTTTCAGGCCGCTGATGGCTTGATTCAGATTGGCGGTGTAATCCGGAATGGGTTCATCGACGCAGGTGGAGTCTTTGCCGTCAAAGCTCGCCATGGTGTTGAGCAACAGGGCGGCGTCTTCCGCCGTGCGGGTCATAAGACCGGCCTGATCCAGGCTGGAGGCAAAAGCGATCATGCCCCAACGCGACACGCGACCGTAGGTGGGTTTGATACCGGTAATGCCGCACAGGCTGGCGGGCTGGCGAATTGAGCCGCCGGTATCTGATGCGGTAGCTGCCGGGGCGATACGTGCCGCGACACTGGCAGCGGAACCGCCGGAGGAGCCGCCGGGTACACAATTCAGCGCCCAGGGATTTTTTACCGGACCGTAATAGCTGGTTTCGTTGGAGGAGCCCATGGCGAACTCGTCCATATTGGTTTTGCCCAACATCACCACGCCGTCGCGCAGATAATTTTCCACGATGGTGGCGTCGTAAGGCGGCACAAAATTATCCAGCATTTTTGAACCGCAGCTGGTCCGCACGCCGTTGGTACAGAAAATATCTTTATGCGCGAGGGGAATGCCGCAAAGCGGTGGCGCATTTTCGGAAGCCAGGCGCGCATCCGCCGCACGCGCTTGTGCGAGTGCTTGATCGCGGGTAATGGAAACGAAGCTGTTGTACTGGTTGTCCAGGCGTTCGATGCGCTGAAGAAAATGCTCCGTCAATTCCACGCTGGAAAAAGATTTCCGGCGCAGCTCGCGGATCATTTGAGCGATGGTGAGATTGTGCATGAGCTGAATATCCGCTGCGCGGCATTTGCCGCGGGAAATTTAATCGATGACTTTGGGGACGAGATAAAGGCCATTTTCGGTGGCGGGCGCGATAGCGAGATACGCATCGCGGCAATCGGGTTCGGTCACGGCGTCAGCGCGCAATCGTTGCACCGCATCGAGGGGATGAGCCATGGGCTCCACATGAGCGGTGTCCAATGCCTGCAGCTGATCCACCAGGGCGAGCACATTGCTGATGCGGCTCGCGACTACGTCAAGGGCATCCGGGCGAATTTCCAGACGCGCCAAATGCGCTAATTTTTCGATTTCGGAACGGTCCACCGTAATTCTCCTGTGCGGTCACCGCACAGCGCTCACGGCGGCGGTCGCACGTTAAATTTCATCTATACTGAGTGGGTTTTATAAGGCGCGCTAAGTTACCACATTTGCGCCTTGCTCTAAATCCCCGGCGTTGCTAGAGTGCCCCGATTTACCATTCCGCATTGTTTTCCGTGTAGATCCGGGCGCAAATAACGGTAGATCCGGACACAAACAACAGCGACCAGCGGAATACCCGCCCTCTCACCGGGTTGACATCAAAATAAGGTTTCTCCACCACTATGCTTAAACGTCTGCGCGGAATTTTTTCCAACGATCTTTCTATTGACCTGGGCACCGCCAACACCCTGATTTATGTGCGCGAGCGCGGCATCGTCCTCAACGAACCTTCTGTTGTCGCCATTCGCAATCACAACGGCCAGAAATCCGTCGAAGCGGTGGGTATGGCAGCGAAACGCATGCTCGGTCGCACCCCCGGAAATATCACCGCCATACGTCCACTCAAAGACGGCGTGATCGCCGATTTCCAAGTCACCGAAAAAATGCTCCAGCATTTCATTCGCAAAGTGCATGAAAATAGCTGGTTTCAGCCGAGCCCGCGCGTGCTGGTGTGCGTACCCTGTCTGTCCACCGAAGTGGAAAAAAGAGCGATTCGTGAATCCGCATTCGGCGCCGGTGCGCGCGAAGTACGTTTAATTGAAGAGCCCATGGCCGCGGCGATCGGAGCTGGATTAAAAGTCGCGGAAGCCACCGGTTCCATGGTGGTGGATATCGGCGGTGGCACCACCGAAATCGCCATTATTTCCCTTAACGGTGTGGTGCTGTCGGATTCGGTGCGTATCGGTGGCGACCGTTTTGACGAAGCGATTGTGAATTATGTGCGCCGCAAATACGGCACCGTTATCGGCGACGCTACCGCCGAGCGCATCAAAAAAGAAATCGGCTGCGCCTTCGCCGGCAGCGAAGTGCTGGAAATTGATGTGCGCGGCCGCAACCTCGCCGAAGGAGTGCCACGCAGTTTCACTCTGAACAGCGACGAAGTTCTCGAAGCCCTGCAAGAGCCCCTGTCCGGTATCGTGCAGGCAGTCAAAAGCACTCTCGAACAATCGCCGCCTGAATTGGCTTCTGATATCGCCGAAAGCGGCATAGTGCTGACCGGTGGCGGCGCGTTACTGCGCGATATCGACCGGCTGCTGATGGAAGAGACCGGCCTGCCGGTGCTGGTGGCGGAAGATCCGCTCACCTGCGTCGCCCGCGGAGGCGGTAAAGCCATGGAACTCATGGACAGCCGCGCTATCCATCTCCATTACTGATATTCCCCTGCGCTGAGGTCCGCTTATCAAACCCATGTTTGCCAAGGGTCCGTCCCCGGGAGTAAGACTCACGGTACTGGCCCTGCTGGCCCTCGCTATTGCGCTGATCTACAGCAAAACCGACTGGCTCGATGGCGTGCGTCAGCGGGTCAGCGACTTCACCATTCCGCTCTATTGGGTTACCGACATTCCGGGGCAAGTTAGCCGCTGGTCGGAAGACCGTCTCGCCTCCAAAGTGGACCTGCAGGAAGAAAACAAAGCGCTGCGCACTGAGGTGCTGGTGCTCAAACGCAAACTGCAGCAGATGGCGTCGCTGACGGCAGAAAACACCCGCCTGCGCCAGCTGCTCAATTCCGCTGACACCATTGAAGACCGGGTGCTGGTCGCTGAATTAATCGGCGTGTCTCCCGATCCGATGAAGCACAAGGTGATGATCAATCGCGGCACCGAGGACGGAGTCTATATCGGCCAGCCAGTGGTGGATGCCTACGGTCTAGTGGGGCAGGTGGTTGAGGTCGGCCGACATACTGGCCGCGTGCTACTGATCACCGATTCCAGTCACGCGCTGCCGGTGCAGGTCAATCGTAACGGTATTCGCCTGGTGGCGGAGGGGCAGGGCAATCTGTTCGAGTTACAGCTGCGTTTTGTCTCCAGCACCATGGATATTCAGGAGGGCGATCTGCTGGTCACCTCCGGCCTCGGCCAGCGATTCCCGCCGGGCTACCCGGTGGCGCTGGTAGAGCGAGTCAGTCATGATCCGGGTAAACCCTTTGCCACGGTGGCCGCCAAACCCATGGCGGAGCTGAACCGCAACCGGCATGTGCTGCTGGTTTTTGATCGGCACGGCGCGGTGGAGGAACCTCCCGCCGGCGACCCGGCCAGTGGCGGCTGAGCCGTGTCGAGTCCCGTAACCCTCTTCATGGTATTTGCCGTCAGTCTGGTGATGGCGATCCTTGTGGCCATCTATCCGCTCTCTCCTGCGTCTTCCGTCTACCGGCCTGAGCTGCTCTGTCTGGTGGTGATTTATTGGGTACTCAATGGCCCGCACCAGTGGGGTGTCGGTATCGCTTGGTGTGTCGGTCTGGTACAGGACGTGGTTGAGGACGGCGTCTGGGGTGGTCATGCACTTGCGTTGGCCCTGGTCTCCTATATCGCTTTGATGTCCTACCGCCGGCTGCGCACCTATTCCATGACTCAGCAGACGTTTTGGATCTTTGTGTTCGTCGGCATTCATCAATTGTTCGTCAACTGGATTCAAGGATTGGACGGCTACGCCGCCCCGGCCCGCTATCTGGTGATTTCCGCCGCAGTATCAGCTGCCTGCTGGCCTCTCCTGGTGCTCCTGATGCGCGGTGTGCAGCAGCGCTACAGACTCTTCTAAGCCCAGGCGAGAATGCGAGAATGGAGTTGCGCTGCGCGGGTCTATAGACCACTTTCCCAGTCAATCTGACTTAACCATAACGAGATCCATCATGTCGTCCGTCGATCTGCTGTTGGCCTCCCAGTCTCCGCGCCGCCAAGAACTGTTGAAACAAATCGGCGTGCGCTTTGTGGTAATCCAGGTCCAGGTGCCCGAAGTCCCTAAAGCCGGAGAAACCGCTGCTGATTATGTCAGCCGGCTGGCCTTGGCCAAGGCCGGTGCCGGCAGTGAGCTGCGGCCGGAGTTGCCGGTGCTCGGCGCGGATACAGTGGTCGTCCATCGGGGCGCGATCCTGGAAAAACCGAGCGACCGCGAACACGCGATGGCTATGCTGAACCAATTATCCGGCGAAACGCACCAAGTACTCACCGGTATCGCTGCGGCTCATAGCGGTCGACAGCAAGTCAGAGTCGTCACCAGCGAGGTACGCTTTCGCGAAATCACGCGGGAGGAGATGGAGCGCTATTGGGCAACCGGCGAGCCCAGAGACAAGGCGGGCGGCTATGGTATTCAAGGAATGGGCGCGGTTTTTGTCGCGCATTTAGCGGGCAGTTAC
>JAEZGT010000162.1 GCA_023416875.1 Pseudomonadota bacterium | reverse complement strand
CCTAAAGGCAATGAAGAGGCCTATCAGCAGGAGCGCCGCGTCGATATCACCATCGACAGCCATGCGCCCGCCTACAGTGGAATTTGACAGACATTCCTCCTCGGAAGCTTGCCCGCGTTCGCGGGCTTTTTTACGGGCGCGTCAGAGATTTGAGTGCGTATATGTCGTAACGGGAAGACTTACCCTCCAGGGCGTATGAAGGCTTTTGCGCATCGATGGCCGGCGCATGGCGCGGCCGTTTTACCACTACCCGATGGCTCGCCCCGGCGAGCGCGGCCTGCAGAAGAGCCGCGTCATCGAGATCCTGACCTATCACTTCGTGAAAGGCCTGCATTTCCTTTTTAACCGCTGCGGATTTCTGCCGCTCGGGAAACATAGTATCAAGATAAATAACTTCGGCCACCGGTGCGGTTTGCGCCTGCAGATAGGCAATGCTGTCTCCGGGTAATAAATGCATGCGGGCGATGATGTCGCGCAGCTCAGCATCTTCGTACTCCGCGAATTGACGTGCGCGGTCCAGGCCATCTTGCAGTAACGCGGCAGCAACGGGCGAGCGCTCCATCATCATCACCTCACAGCCCAAGCAAGCGAGCACAAAGGCGTCGCCCCCGAGGCCGGCAGTAGCGTCGAATACTCGCGGCTTGATGCCAGCGGTTACACCCACGGCCTTAGCGATCATCTGGCCTTTGCCACCCCCGTAAAGGCGGCGATGAGCAGCGCCCCCTGCGCAAAAGTCCACCTGAATACGCCCGTGTTTTTTGCCGTCCGCTGTCTGCAAATAAACGCCGTCATGCTGCGCAAAAACCAGACGGTAGACGGCGTTGGCACTGGTTTTATTAACTTCGACGCCCAATTCCGCGGCGCAGGCAGTGGCAGCCGGAGGGATGGCAGCGGCTTCGGTGAAAATTTCAATTGCACTGGTCATCGGCAAATATCGCAACAATCTTGGTCGCGGCCTTGTACCACACCCGCTCTGCAACGGGTAATTTTTTGTGCTGGAGAGCTTCAACCGACGCCCTCACAGGTGGAAATCTCCTCATACACACGGCCCGAGAACTACACTTAAGTAACTACTCACATTGGTATCCGCCCGATGGACTTGGATTCCCCCTCCCCGCATACCGAACCGGGCACTTTGACCGTAGGCTTGTACACGCCTTACGTACAAGGTTTTTATATCGGCGAACTGGTCAACCAAATTCGTCAGCTGTGTTTCGTCAAAGGCTATCGGCTGGTGGTGATCCGTACCGGTGGCTACGGCAAGTTTCAATCCGCGTTGCAATTAGAGCAGATCGACTGCGCCATTTTTATCCGCAATTCTGTGTCAGCGGAATTTGCCGACATCCTGTATGCGGCCAAACCTTGTGTCGCCATCGCCTACGATTTTTTCCCTCTCACCATTCCGGTAGTAGCGTCCGATCATCAATTCGGCATTCGTCTGGCGATGGACTATTTGTTCAATGATGGCCATCGTAAAATTGCTTTTGTCGGCGATCTCGGTCAATACGATTTGCGCAAACGCTATGAATTCTATTGCGACGCGCAAGATCAATATCAGTTGGAGTTTAATGAGAACTATGTATTCGCCGTTGACGACACCCAGTTCAGCGGCGGTCGCCACGCAGCACAACGTTTTATCGAACGCAACTGTGACGCTACCGGTATCATTTTTGGCGCCGGTCTGACGGGTGTAGGTTTTCTGCAATATCTCAAAGCCTCCCGCCCCGAGTTCGCCGAAAAAATTCAAGGCGTTTGTTTTGACGCCCTGGCGTTGATTCCAGTGCTGACACCTGAGTTGGCGAGCATTGATCAAAATTTGCATCTGCTCGCGTATCGAGCGCTCGATGTGCTCGAAACACAATTGGCGCAAAAAAAGGTTGCTGCGCATGTGCTGGTGGAACCCAAACTGACTCGTGTGCAGCCGGATACCGAATCACGTTTCGACAGCTTTATGGCCAGCTGCGCCGATTTTGCAGATTTCCATAATCCCCATTATGTCAAAACCCTGTTAGCCAATATGCGTGAATGGCCGGGTAATATCGCCGATTCCGGCCTGGACCAGCTGATGTGCGTAGCCCCGCTGTTCGCCCGATTTATGAACGGGGCATTTTTATCGCGACATTTTGTCGACAGCAATCAGAAGTCCTGGATCAAACACATCAAAGCATTTCTGGCTGAAGGTATCAGCACAACCGATGCATCGGACAGCGCGAGTCTGTGTTGCGAGGAAAAATACCCACCCGCTTCCGTGCGTCAAATCCTCCAAAAAAATTACGATTTCCAACTGCATATGCCGATTTACCTGAGCGGCAAAATCTGGGGTTTTCTCAGCATTGTTGGGGACAGCGCGGATACTACTCCGGCGGCCAGCTTTTTCGGTTTTGGCGGCTACATCGAGTCAGTGGTGCGCCAATTTGAATTAAATCTGGAAATCAAAACCCTCCACAAAAAAATCGCTGATCACACCACCCTGAGCGCGGCCGAATATATTGCCGATCGCGAGGCCCGCATCATCTGGAATTTTGACGATGGCCTTACCATCTGGTCGGAAAAAGCCCTGCAAAAACTCGGGTTTCAAACCGCCATGGAGCTGAATATCTACAGCAATATGGACCTCACCGACCGAGTTCACAAAGACGATCTATCCAGTATTCGTCAATATGTCACTCAGAGCATGGGCGACAAGACCGGCTTCCAGGCGCAGCTGCGCTACAAAATGAAAAACGGCCAGTTCAGCGACGTCGTGCTGGAGGCAGAACCCATACTCGACATTGACCAAAAAATGACAGGGTTGATTTTTTATCTAGGGGTCAACCATGTTCTTTGATTTCGGCAGGAGCGCCTGCAGACATGTTTAGCATGACTGCGCTCTCGCTGGAGTCAACCGAGACTATTTATGGCCTTGTGGCTTTCTTTATCATCAATGTGCTGATCCATCTCTTCTTGATCAACAAGATCTTTGAAGAGCGCAAGCGCAGCCAGGAACTGGCACGGCACATAAAAGACGAGGATAAAATCATCCGCGATTTCCTCGAGAACCAGCACCACGAAACCCGCAGCTACAACCGTCGTTTTGATAAACAAGTGATTCTGGACAAGGAGGTAATCATTCTGCGCGCGGCTTATATGAAGCTCGAAGGCAATGCACTTGCATACAAAATGGATACCACACCCTATTGGAATTACCTCAACGAGCAATTGCGCAAAGTCATCAAGGCGGTGGTACCACAGGTGTCGCCCAGGGAGCGAGATGTCGATGCATTGCAAAGTAGAATCGCGTTGCTGAAAGAGAAAATCCGGCTGATTCCCAGTAAAAACGACAATCCTGGCATCAAAGAAAAAAAAGAACGCATTGTCGCCATGCTGGACAATATTGCTCAGCAGCACAGCAATTCCTCTGAAGACAAAACTCGCTTAAAAAAGCAAATCGACAAAGTGGAACATTTGATTCAGCTGTTCGAAGATCCCGAACTTCGCCGGCAATATACCGCGCAAAAACGCCAGCAAGCCTACGTCAAAAGCAGCAGCACGCATTTAGATGCGCTGCAGGATAATCGACTGACCAAAGAAAACCATATACGCGCACTGGAAAACATTCTTGAAAAAAATCCTTCGTCCGTCGCCTTGGAACAGGAATTACAGATTTTCAAAGATGAAAACAGCAAATTGAATCACCATGTGGAACAGCTAAAAAAGGAGCTAATGGAATTTCAAGAACGTTTAAACATTCCATCCACAGACACCGCCGACCGGAAAAAGGCCAGGGATATGCTTGCGCTCTCCGACGACTTATTGTCCGCCAGCGAGCAGGAGATGGATCGGCTGCGCGATGTGATCAGCAATCAGCGCCGCGCGATTACTGAAATGGAAGAAAGCCTGGAGCACTTGCAGCACCTAAATAGTTCGGAAACATCCGATCATCAACAGCAGGTGGATAAATTGCGCCGTTGCATTCAGGAGTCGGAAGTCTGCATCGGTATGCTGGAGCAGGAATTGGGTGAGCTGAAACAGGATCTCAGCAGTATTCACGACAGCCGAGATGAAAGCAGCATCACCCGAGCTGAGGTCGGGCAGCTCGACGCCGAATTCAACATCATCAAGGTGGATCTGGAAAAAGCGCTGGATCAAAATCGGCGCGGCGATGCCATCCTGGAATTTGTCCGGGAGGCGCTCAACGCTGCCTCTGTAGAAGATATTTCCCTGCTTGTGTATGAAAACATCGCCAGTCTTAAATGCGAATCCAGCCTGGTCATCAAAGCACCTGAACGCATGATTGAGATGGCGCCGCAGAACAGTCTCGCCAAGCGCGATAAAGTTCTGATTAACGCTATGCAAATCAACGAAATAAACCCAGGGCGGGACGGCCAGTTGGCATTTCGTTTTCTCAATATTGCCGGTCTGGTGCGCCCCGAATCGGGGCAGGAAATCGCCAGCGAGGATCAGAGCTATCTACTCGAACTCGTTAAAATCGCCGACCGGATGATCGGGCAGGTAGCGCTGAATCAGCGGGCCAAGTCGTCGTTTAAAGTGTTGGATAACGCCATCAATTCCATCAAACAGACCTCCTACGAACTTGACCAACTTCTGGATGAATCGGCAAAAAAAACCAAAAAGCTGGTCAGTGGCAATTTTGGCCAAGTGCAGGACATCGCCCGTACTACAGGGCTTGGCGCCAGCCATATCGCCTCTTTTAACGCCCTGGAGCAGGAAACGCTGAAACAGCTGGACGCCGAAAATGCCATACGTTTAAAGCTGCGCAAGCAGTTTTTGGCGCTGCTGAACCAGCTGGAAAACAGCGGCTGAACGCACAGATGCGAAATTAAATTCAGCGGTGATATTGACTCCTGCCCGCGCTGCCCCAAACTTACGGGCATTCGCCTTTCGGTCTATTCCATGTCCCGCAATGCTTCCCCCACACGGTTTCTCCACATCCGCATAGTCGGCGCCTTAGCGTTTCTGCTGGTGTGTGGCGCAGCTCTGCTCGGCGGAACACAGAAACCCAAGGCCGCGTCGCATGGCGTTTGGCGATCCGGAACCCAGGCGCCCCTGGTCCACGTCAAAGCCTACCCCAAAGACTTCCAGCGCCACGAATCGCGCCGGCATTTCTGGGGCGAAGGTGACGATCAGCCGGACCAGCCCTTGGCCTTGGAAGGCTATCCCCACCCCAGACTCAGTCACGGCTTGCGCGACCAAGTCGCCCGCTCTAGAGACGAAGCGCTCCCCATTGAATCCCGTTACCGCCTGCAACCTCCTCGCGCACCACCTTTGGTGTAATCCCTCCGTCACACCTTAATTACCGCAACAAGGCGGTCCGCGCATTCGCGGCGTTTGGCATGGCCATCGTCGTGCGCGTTATGACATTTCACGAGGATTACTCATGCGTTCCCTATTTGCCCGGGCTTTGGTGTACAGCTTGTTTATTCTGCTGGGCCTGCTCAGCGCCCTGCCCAATGTTTTGCCCGATTCTGTTTTACAGAAGCTGCCGTCCTGGTACACCGCTAACACCATCACCCTAGGACTTGACCTGCGCGGCGGTTCTCACCTGTTGCTGGAGGTGGATACCCAAAGTCTTATTCAGGAGAAAAATCAGGATCTCGCTGACCAGATCGTGGCCAAGCTGCGCGAGGCCCGCCTGTTTCACAATCGCCCGGAAGTCACTACCGAGCGGGTGGCTGTGACCATCACTAATTCCGCCGATATGGGTCGGCTGCGCGAGCTGGTGCGGCCGCTGCTGGAGAGCACCAGCAAAAACGGACGCGGCTATCGCCTTGATGAGCAGGGTCCAACTCTCACCATCAGCCCCACCAAAGAATTCGTGCAGACCCTGCAACAGGATGCGGTGGAGCGCAGCCTGGAAGTGGTGCGCCGGCGCCTCAACGAGACCGGCCTGGTCGACCCCACCATCACCCGCCAAGGTAGCGACGGAGTGCTGGTGCAATTGCCGGGAGTGGATGATCCGGGATATATCCGTCAGCTGCTCGGCACCACCGCCAAGATGACATTCCACCTGGTTGCCGACGGCACCTCCCGCAGTCAAACCCGCATTATCACCCTGCCGGGGGAAACCTCCACCGAGCGCTATCAATTGGAGGCGAGAGTCGCACTGGAAGGGCGGCATATCAGCGACGCGCAGTTGGGTTTTCATCAAAACACCCGTGAGCCGGTGGTGAACTTCAAACTCGATACCGAAGGCGCTAGGCGTTTTGCTGACATCACCACCAACAATATCGGACGGCCCTTCGCGATAGTGCTGGACGGCAAGGTGATCACCGCGCCGGTTATTCGCAGTGCCATCACGGGCGGCAGCGGTGAAATCAGCGGCAATTTCACCTCCGCCAGCGCCAATGATCTGGCCCTGTTGCTGCGCGCTGGAGCCCTGCCGGCGCCGCTGAAGGTGGTCGAAGAGCGTACAGTGGGGCCGGATCTGGGCAGCGATTCCATTGCCATGGGCATCAGCACCGGGATTCTCGGCGCCGTTCTGGTATTTGTCTTTATGGTGGGCATCTACGGGCGCTGGGGTCTGATCGCCTGCACCGGGCTCGCCATCAACATCGGCTTGGTGTTCGGCATTCTCAGCCTGTTCGGCGCCACCCTCACCCTGCCCGGTATCGCCGGTTTCATCCTGAGCATCGGCATGGCGGTGGACGCCAATATCCTTATCAACGAACGCATCCGTGAGGAAACCGGTAGCGGTCAAAGTGCCTACGGCGCTCTGGATGCCGGATTTAAACGCGCTTACAGCACCATCCTCGACTCCAATGTCACTTCGCTGATCGCGATCAGCCTGCTGTTCCTGTTCGGCAGCGGGCCGGTGCGCGGCTTCGCGGTCACCATGGCGGTGGGGCTTTTGATTTCTATGTTCACCGCCATTTCCGTGACCCGCGTGTTAATGGAGTGGCGAGTACGCAAACTCCATAATCAGCCGCTGCAAATCTCCGGCATCAAGTTGCTCGATCGCATCAGCAATCGCCCCATCAACTTTATGCGCGGGCGCTTCGCTGGCCCGTTGGTATCCATCATATTGTCCCTGGCTTCTGTGGTCCTGTTTTTCAAACCGGGAATGGAATACGGCATCGACTTTAGCGGTGGCAGTGTGGTGGAAGTGCGCGCACCCGCCACCTCGGTGGAACAACTGCGCGACGGTTTGCGCCAGCAGGGCCTCAGCAACGCAGCCATTCAGGAATTTGGTGAAGCCGGCGGCTATCTGATCCGCCTGCCCGCGCAAACCGCCGAACAGGTGGCAAGCGGCGCCCAAGTTGAAGCCCTGAAAACCGCAGTGAAAAACATGAGTGCCGAAGCGGAGTTTCCGCGGGTGGAAACCGTGGGACCCAAAGTCAGTGGCACTTTTGGCGACGCCACTATCCTCGCCATTTTGCTGGCAGGCGCGGGCATGCTGGTGTACTTGTGGATCCGCTTTGAATCACATTTCGCCGTCGGTGCCACCATCACCCTCGCCCTGGATCTGACCAAGACCATCGGTTTTTTTGTGCTGGCTGGCGTGGAGTTCAACCTCACCGCCGTAGCCGCCCTGCTCGCCCTGATCGGCTATTCAGTCAACGACAAAGTGGTGGTATTCGACAGAATGCGCGAATACCTGCGCGCAACCCCGGACAAGCCGCTGGTGGAGCTGCTGAACGAAAGTATCACCTCCACCCTTACCCGCACGGTGTTCACCTCGGTCACCACCTTCCTCGCCATTCTGCCTATGGCCATCGCCGGCGGTGACGCGGTGGCGAGTTTCGCCCTGCCGATGCTGTTCGGCATAGTCGTGGGCACCAGCTCCTCGATATTTATCGCCGCTCCCATTGTTCTGTTGCTCGGCGAACGGCGGCTGCGCAAAGGTTTGGCACAATTGCGCCCCGACGCGGAACAGTTGCGCCGTGAACTGGAAGAAATGCCCTGACCCCACGCCCGCAGCAATGCGGGCAGTACACCCTCACATTGGAGATTTATATGTTTGATTGGTTGGCAAGCCCGGAGGCCTGGGTCGCCCTGGCGACGTTGACGGCACTGGAAATCGTGCTCGGCATCGACAACATCATTTTTATTTCGATTCTGGTGGGCCGACTCCCGGCGCACCAGCGTGACGTCGCCCGCCGCGTCGGACTAGCGCTGGCCATGCTCACTCGCTTAGCCCTGCTGTTCTCTCTCGCCTGGGTGATGGGCTTGACCGATCCACTGTTCAGTGTGCTGGGAGAGGAGATCTCAGGGCGCGACATCATTCTGATCGGCGGCGGCCTGTTCCTCTTGGCCAAAGCCACACATGAGATTCACAACAGCCTGGAAGGCGTGGAAGAGCACGAACGGGCCGTGGTGGCGCCCAACCTGATCATGGTGCTGGTGCAGATCGCCATTTTGGACATCGTCTTTTCACTCGATTCCGTCATCACGGCGGTGGGACTGGCCGATCATGTGTCCGTTATGGCCATCGCCATCATCATTGCGGTGGGGGTGATGCTATTTGCCGCCAAGCCCATAGGCGAATTTGTAGATACCCATCCCACCATCAAGATTCTGGCGTTATCGTTCCTGGTGGTGGTGGGCTTGACCTTGATGGTCGAAGGTTTTGACGTGCATGTGCCCAAAGGCTACATCTATTTCGCTATGGCGTTCTCGCTCGGTGTCGAAATGCTCAACATCCGCATGCGCACCAAGCGTGCGCCAGTGAAGCTGCACAATAATATGCGCGACTAGGATCGCATCAGGAGGAGGCCGGCTCGGATACCAAGGAGTCGGCAACCCCTTCGACCGGTCGGCTTTGCCGATAGAGGATGTTGGCGCGCAGGTGTTTGATGCGCTGTCCTACATCGCGGTAGCGGAAGCGGCGGCGACGCAGCTCCCGCAACGCCGCCAAGGATTCCTCCAGTTCCCCTCTCTCCTCATAACGCGCGGCGATCCCGTAAAAAAGCTCCAGCGTCGCCGGTGTGGTGCGGCAATTGCGCACATTCTTTAGAGCATCTTCGAGGCTCCCGTCGTCCAAGGCCCGGTCCGCTAGTGCCAAACAGGACTGATCAGCGCGCTGCGCGACCCGATCCCATTCCTGCCGCTGCAAGCGCCAGATCAACATGGCGGCGCAACCACCGATACCGAACAACAGCAAATCACCCACCGGCAGCCAAAATCCGCCAAATATCTGCCCCGTCATTTGCGCCGCAGCCACGCCAAGCAAGACAAAACTGGTGACGCCGACGACCCAACGCATCGGCATATTAGGTAACAGGGCCAACATGTAGATCGCGAGACCGGCGAGCAGCGCCTTCTGCGCCAGACTCCACCACGCCGGTTCGAACAGAAAGGCGCGGTCGCCCAGCGATGCAATCACCTGAGCCGATTGTTCCAGCGTGGCACTGCCGTCGCGCCCGAGCAGAATCCAGCCCGACAAGGTGTTGCCGGCCAATGCCGCGCCAAGGGTGATCTGCCTCATGGAGGTGCGAATGCCGGAATAGGCGCCATAAACCGGCACGACTTCCGCCGTAACGGAGGTGCGAATCTGCTCTGCGCCCAGGTTAAAACCGCGATCCCTGCGCCAATTCAAAACCTTGGTCATATTTTCCGGGCTGTGCAGGTTTTCGCTCGCCGCCCAAAACTGCAGCGGGAACATAGGGATCACTTTATCTCCCTCCAGGGAGGCCAGCCGTCGCGCCTGACGAGGCGCACTGTCAATCGGGAAATATTGCAGCAGCGGGCTCACCACTTGGCTCGGCAGAGGCGCCGGCCAAGGCCATAACCAGTCGCGCACGAATTGCGGATATTGGGGAAAACTCTCCTGCACCGGAATGCGCCGGTAAAAATGCGAGCTCTGATCCATCAGTCCAAGCACCAGACGCTTCGAGGTCAGTATCTGCATCAAACCTTCACGCCGCGCCAAAACGTTATTCGCGTCTTGATATAAGTGATCGCGCGTCCTGCGGCCCTGCTGAATCTCCTGCAGCAGACTTTCCGCAACCGGCTGCACCATCACCAACGGCTGCTCCAGCACCAACCCCACCAGAGCATCGTCATCCATATGGGCAAGCAGCTGCTCGAGACTGCCCGCTCCCGCTAGATCCACCAACCAGCGCTCGTATTCAATGTCGGGCACGTGAATCACAGTGATTTGCGTCTGCGGCTGCGGCAGATTGCTGATATGCAAGGTGAGGCGGAACAGATAGGTCTGCACTTTATCCCGGATGTCGATGGCCGGCTGCGGCAGCGGTCCACGGGCCAGCAGCCATACGGCCGAGGCCAGCACCAGAGTGCGCAGAGAAAACAGGCTGAGGAAAAATTGTGTCAGGCGGTGCACGCAAAAGGTCCGGTTGGCTACCGGCCCACTCTAGGGGGC
>JAEZGT010000135.1 GCA_023416875.1 Pseudomonadota bacterium | reverse complement strand
CCTTAAGGTGATCTCTTTTTAATAGGAGATCCCTTATGAGAAGAACGGCAAAGCAATGGCAGGCGTTGATCAACAAGCAGCTGCAGTCAGGCCAGTCTGCCGAACAATTCTGCAAAAGGAGAGGCATTAATGCGGCCTACTTCAGTCAGGTTAAACGCAAGTACAGCGCTCAGCAGCCGGAGATGGCTTCACCTGATGCTGGTTTTATCAAGTTGCCAAGGGGTGCGCTGGATCAGCGAGTTCACCCTTTGCCCGGTGTGCAGTTGGAGTTTCGCGGTGCGCGGATAACGGTGCCGGAGCATTATTCGCCGATTTGGATGGCAGACCTGCTGAAGGCACTGATGCCATGAGCTGGTTAGCGGTTCCCGCAGAGATTTATCTGTATGGCGCGGATGTGGATTTCCGCAAATCCATTAACGGTTTGGTGCTATTGGTGGAGCAGGAATTAAAGCGCTCAGCATTCGAACCAGCGCTGTTTGTGTTTTGCAATCGGGGGCGGGATAAGATCAAAGCGCTCTATTGGGATAGAACCGGATTCGCTTTGTGGTACAAGCGGCTGGAGCGTCATCGATTTAAGTGGCCGAAGCTGGATGATCAATTAGAGTGGTCCATTTCGCAGGAGCAATTTCATTGGTTGTTATCGGGCTACGATATTGTCGGGCATTCCCCCGTTTATTTTAAAATGACCGGCTGATTTACGGTTTCTTTCTGTTTTGGCCGTGATAAAATCCGGTCATGACGATCACAATTGAACAACTCCCTGATGATATTGAAGCGTTGAAAGAAATTATTTTCTCTCAGCGCTCTGAAATTCAGTTAAAGAATCAGAAAATCCAATATCTCCTCGAACAATTTAATCTCCTTCGCCACAAACAATTTGCCGCCTCGTCGGAAGTCTCACCGGATCAAATCAGCTTGTTTGATGAAGCCGAACAAGAACAGCCCTCCGCAGAAACTCAAACACAGACCATCGCTGAACACCCACGTAAAAAGCCTGTCCGCAAACCTCTGCCCCAAGACCTGCCGCGAGAAACGGTAGTGGTGGATCTGAGCGAAGCAGAGAAAGTATGTGACTGCTGTGGCGGCGCTTTGCATGAGATGGGCAAAGAAACTCGCGAGCAACTGGAATTTATCCCGGCGCAGATCACAGTGGTCGAAACCGTTCGCCTGAAATACAGCTGCCGACGCTGCGATCAAGAAGGGACGGAAGGCCAAATCAAAATTGCACCGGCACCGACCAGCCCCATACCCAAAGGCATTGCTACAGCGAGCTTGTTGGCCTACATCCTGATCAGCAAATACCAATACGCACTGCCGCTGTATCGGTTGGAGCAGATGTTCGCCAACTACGGCATCGAGATCAGCCGCAAGACTATGGCGGATTGGGTTATCCGTTGTGCAGAGTTGCTAAAACCACTATTCGATTACCTGAAAAATACCCAGTTGAAGCAGCCAATCCTCCATGCCGATGAAACACCGGTTCAAGTCATTCACAATGACAAACAAAAAAGCTACATGTGGGTGTACTGCACCGGAACGGACTCTCCGCATCCGGTAAATTCGATTCGCAACATTGTGCTTTACGACTTTCAACCGAGTCGGTCGGCGCAGTGCGTGCAAAATTATCTGAGCGATTATGCGGGCTATCTGCAGGTGGATGGCTATGCGGCTTACGAGCATACCTCGGCCACCCTGGTTGGGTGCATGGCGCATGTTCGGCGGAAATTTATCGAAGCCCAAAAAGCACAACCCAATGGCAAAACGGGCAAGGCTGATTGGGCCATCAATCGCATTCAAAAACTGTATGCCATAGAGAGCCAGAGCAAAGAACTGACACCGGAGGTGCGCCATCAACAGCGTCAGGAGAAAGCACTGCCACTGCTCGTGGAATTAAAAGAGTGGGTCGATAAATCGTTGCTAACCGTTCCACCCAAAACCGCATTGGGTACTGCGCTGGCTTACACCGCAAAGCAATGGCCAAAAGTCATTCGCTACACGGAAGACGGCAGGCTCAACATCGACAATAATCGAGCAGAGCGTGCGATCAAACCTTTTGTGATTGGACGCAAGAACTGGTTGTTCAGTAATACGGAAAGAGGCGCTGGCGCGAGTGCGGTGATATACAGCATTATCGAAACGGCGAAAGCCAATGACATAAATACCGATGCTTATTTAAAAATGCTGTTGGAGGAGTTGCCGAAACGGCAGCAGGGTCAAGCGATTGGCGACTTAGCACCTTGGGCTTTTAAAGGATAGGTGTGGTTGGCCGGACGCTTACGCTCTAATTTACGATAATGATCTTTATATATCTTTGTGTGACCGTGGAGTGGGTATTCACAATACATTGCCAAGAGCAGAGTGGTGGGAACACGTAATGGGGGCTCTTCCAATCAACGACGACGCCCAGATGATTCAGGCAGCAATGGCATACACAAGATCATCCAATAAAACGAGAAAAGGTAGGGGCTTAGGCACTAAAGATATGCAAAATCTTGTTCTCGAAAGGAAAAAAGGATATATGACAATTGTCAGCGGTCGAGGCCATTACACGTTAGATGCAAATAAGAATGGAGCAGAAAAATTATTTACAACCCAAATTCCAATCACTGGAACGGCCATAAATTGGCGAATTCCTTTAGGTCAGACAAAATGAAATCCGGAGATATGTTGATCATTGACGTAGCTAAAGAATTTTCAGCAAAGCCTTTCGGTCGCTATGAGGCAGACTCAGACCGTAGCGCTGAAGCTTTCAGAAAAAAATTCTTGATTCCTGCGCTTCAAGCAGGAAAACCATTTGTCGTTGACTTAAGTGGATCCAATCGTTACAGCTCGTCCTTCCTCGAAGAGGCATTCGGCGGACTAATTAGAGAAGGTATAGCTAAGGATAAATTAAGTTTAATGACAGTAAAGCATGACTTATTGCCCTCTATTGTAGAAGAGGTACAGATTTATATAGATAGGGCCGGAGATTAACTCATGCTTGAAGCAATAGGGAAATTTCTATCTCACGCCGACATTATTATACCTGCTGCCCTGACAATCTATGGTTGGCGGTTCATATACAAAGAAGGAAATCGACTTGCCAAAAGGAATGAAGCGCTTAACCTTTTTCATATCGCAAGGAACATGTTGGAAAACATTAATAAAGAAGCTGAAAAAATTTGGTCTGAAAACCAATCTCTCAATGAGTTAGACGAAGCAAAACTAACTTTGTTTTGTGCCGAATTCGAATTATGCATTAAGCAAATAAATAAGCATTATTGTGAAATACCTATCGGAGCTAAAGAGATCTTAAGCTTACGACGGGCACTTACTGGAGATCCCTATCCAATCAATGGAAAAGCAGCTACTAGTGAACAACGAATTAAAGAGATCAAGATAAAAATCTCTGAGCTTTCTTTGAGCTTATTGGATAAAACTTATGAAGCAATTACGGCGTAATCGAGGCTCGCCAACATTGCACGTTACGGCGCGGCAGATTACAGGCATACGGCAGACATGGCGAATGCAATTTCGAAAGTTTCATAGTCGCCACCATTGATAATTTCGAAGAGGGGTGGCGTGAACAGCGGCTCTGCATCCGCCGACGACCGGATTTACCCGGCTGTACAGTTATTTGTCGTAACAGGAGTTGCGCGACAAATAAAATGGCGCGAAACTATGATCCGCGACAACAAAGTGTCGCATATCCTTTTCCGCGACATATAAGAACTCTATGCCAAAAGTTATCCATTCTGAACTGGAACAGATAGTCGAGATCATTGGGCAATTTCCCAGTGGGGCGACGCTAGAAAAAATAGCACCTTTACTGGAGGTCCCTCTGTCAACGCGGACTCTTCAGCGCCGCCTAGCAAACCTTGCACGTCAAGGTCGCATTCTTGCCGAGAAAGACGGAAAAGCATTTCGCTATCGGCTCCCTCCCACAGGTAACTTGGAAGCTACCCTTCCAGCCATTAAGACTGAAGCCTTAGCCGAAGCTTATGTCCCTATATCTGCGGCAAGCCAAGCCATCAAAGACTATGTGCGGCGGGCGGTTCAGGGGCGCCGACCAGTCGGCTATAACAGCGGATTTCTTGAGGACTATCGACCAAACGAAACCTGGTACTTGCCCGGCTCCTTGCGCACTCAACTGCATGCTTTGGGGCGCTCACCGGCTGATCAGGCACCTGCGGGGACCTTCGCCCGCGACATTCTCACCCACCTGCTGATTGATCTGTCGTGGGCCTCATCGCGCTTGGAAGGTAATACCTACAACCGGCTCGATACAGAACGTTTGATTCAGTTTGGCGAGGCCGCCGAAGGCAAAGATGCGCTCGAAACACAGATGATTCTGAACCATAAGGCGGCAATCGAATATTTGGTCAACGATGCCGAGCATGTGGCCGTCAATGCAGAAACCATCATTTCGCTGCATGCCTACTTGTCTGACGGACTTATGAGAGATCCGATGACCTGCGGCAGCCTGCGCAACCGGGCTGTCGAGATTGGCGGCAGTGTCTATAGACCTATGGCTCTGCCGCAAAGTATTGAGGAGTTTTTCGGAATCGTGCTGCAAATGGCGGCGGAAATTGAAGATCCATTCGAACAATCCTTCTTCCTGATGGTGCATCTGCCTTATCTCCAACCTTTTGAAGATGTGAACAAACGCGTCTCGCGTCTGGCGGCCAATATTCCTCTGATTAAAGGCAATCTCTGCCCCTTGTCTTTCATTGATGTGCCGGAGCGCGCTTATGTGAATGCAGTGCTTGGTGTGTACGAATTAAATCGCATTGAATTGCTGCGCGACGTGTTTGTCTGGGCCTACGAACGCTCTTGTCAGCAGTATGTGGCGGTGAAAAGTCAGCTTGTGCCGCCCGATGCCTTCCGGCTGCGCTACCGAACGATATTAGCCGAGATCATTCGCACGATTGTTCGCAATGGGTTAGCAGCAACAATGGAGAACGTGCGCTCATCGATACCATCTTCGGTGCCGCTAGGCGATCAGGACAAGCTGGTCAGGCTTGTCCTTGATGAATTCAAGTCCATCCATACTGGGAATTCCGTTCGATTCGGTTTGCGCCCACTAGAGTTTGACGCTTGGATTAAGTCGCACCCCGTCACCCTGTACAAATAATCAGTTATCATCCCGGCCTTTGCTTTTTGTAATAGCCGGTTTCGCCCCATGAACGATGACGTCTCCCATCTCCTCGACTCCCTCAATGACGCCCAGCGGCAGGCGGTGTGTGCGCCGCCCGGGAATCAGTTGATTCTGGCCGGGGCGGGCAGTGGTAAGACGCGGGTGTTGGTGCATCGTATCGCCTGGCTGATTCAGGTGGAGGGTGTATCGCCGCATCAGATCATGGCGGTGACCTTTACCAACAAGGCGGCAAAGGAGATGCGCGAGCGTTTGCACCATTTGCTCGGCGACCACCCTGTGTTGGCGGGGGGGTATCGCAGTTTATGGGTGGGCACTTTCCACGGCATCGCCCACCGGCTGTTGAAGGCGCACTGGCAGCAGGCCAAGCTGCCGCAGAATTTTCAGATTCTTGATTCCGACGACCAGCTGCGCATGATCAAGCGGGTTTATCAGGCGATGCAGCTGGACGAGACGCGCTGGCCGCCGCGCCAGACCCAGTGGTTTATCAACGGCCAGAAGGACGAGGGCATTCGCCCGGCTCACATCGCCGACAGCCACGACCCTTTCACCCGCACCATGAAAGCGGTCTACACCGAATACGAGGCCCTCTGCGCCCAGGCGGGCGTGGTAGATTTTGCCGAGCTGCTATTGCGCTCCCACGAGCTGTGGCTGCATCACCCCGATTTATTGCAGCACTACCAGCGGCGTTTCCCCTTCATTCTGGTGGACGAGTTTCAGGACACCAACGCCGTGCAATACGCTTGGCTGAGAGTGCTCGCCGGCGGGCGCAGTTTTGTTTCCGCTGTGGGGGATGACGACCAGTCCATTTACGGCTGGCGCGGCGCGCGCATTGAAAATATTCAAACCTTCACCAAAGACTTCATCGGCGTAGACACTACCCGCCTGGAGCAAAATTATCGCTCCACGAGCACCATTCTCGATGCCGCCAACGCGGTGATCGCCAACAACAGCGGGCGCCTGGGTAAAGAGCTGTGGACCTCCGGAGCCGAGGGCGAGCCCATCGACTTGTATTGCGCTTTTAACGAACAGGATGAGGCGCGCTATGTGGTGGACAATATCGAGAGCTGTGTCGCCAAGGGTTACAAGCGTCAGGACATTGCCATTCTTTATCGCTCCAACGCCCAATCACGGGTGCTGGAAGAAGCATTAATTCGCGAGGGCGTGCCTTATCGCGTTTATGGCGGTCAGCGTTTTTATGATCGCCTGGAAATCAAAAATGCCCTCGCTTATTTGCGCCTGCTGCTCAACCGCAATGACGACACCGCCTTCGAGCGCGTGATCAACACGCCCACCAGGGGCATCGGCAATAAAACGGTGGAAACAATCCGTACCACCGCACGCGACCAAGGCTGCAGTTTATTTCGCGCCGCGCAATTGTTGATTCTCAACCAAGTGCTGACCGCCCGCGCCGGCAATTTGGTGCAGGCATTTTTGCAATTGCTCGACAATTTGGAAGAGCGCACCGCCGGACAACCGCTACATGAGCAAGTGGACCTGGTCATTCGCGACAGCGGCCTGCTGGAATTTCACAAAAACGAAAAAGGCGAGCGCGGTGAGGCGCGGGTGGAAAACCTGCAGGAATTGGTGAACGCCTGCCGCAGTTTTGAAGGCGCCGACGATGACCGAACACCGCTGGCGGAATTTCTCGACAACGCCGCCCTGGACGCCGGGGATACCCAAGCGGAGGAATATCAAGACGCGGTGCAAATGATGACCCTGCACAGCGCCAAAGGATTGGAATTTCCCGTGGTCTTTTTGGTGGGCATGGAAGAAAACCTGTTTCCTCACCGCATGTCCTCCGACAGCAGCGAAGGCTTGGAGGAAGAACGTCGCCTTTGTTATGTCGGCATCACCCGCGCGATGAGCAAACTTACCCTCACCTACGCCGAAAGCCGGCGTTTGTATGGCAACGAAACCTTTAATGCCGTATCGCGTTTCGTGCGCGAAATTCCCCAGCACTTAATTCAAGAAGTGCGCCTGAAAAGCACCATCATCCGCCCGGCCCATTTTTCCTCCTCCGCCGTCGTACAAGCGGAAACCGACACCCCCTACTACCTGGGCCAACAAGTCCGCCACGCCATGTTTGGCGAAGGCACCATCCTGCAATTCGAAGGCCTCGGCCCATCGAGCCGAGTGCAAGTCAATTTCGGTACCGCCGGTACTAAATGGTTGGTGGTGCAGTATGCGAAGTTGGAACCGGTGTGAGGTTCACGATACAAGCATTCAGCTTTTCACTCCTGTGCTAAGCTGCTCCGCAGCTGCTTTAATCAGATATTGGAATGATCTACACCACAGGATTTATTGTATGAAAAGCATCGCCTCCCCAGCTCTGACCGGCCTGATCGCCGGCCTTGTTCTCGCCAGCAACGTCCAGGCGGAAGAAACCAACATTCGTTTTGACCCCGCCAGAACCTGGGCTTTCACATTCGGTGTGGAGCAGATTGCGTTTGACAAAGAACAGGCCCAACGCGAGCTCATCGACGACTCCGCAACGGCGTTGATTCTCGAAGGCGAATATTTCTTTCACTCCCATTACTCCCTCACTCTAGGCTTTGCATTTTTGCCCTACGATGACGACGCCTCCTTCAGCCAGGACACCACCGGCGGCTACAAAAACTCCGACGCCAGCGGCATGCCGGTTTATGGTGAGCTGGGTTACAAACGCTTTTTAGGCGCCAACGCCAAAACCTACATCACCGCGCGCGCGGGGGTGTCCGCGATGGTCGCCTCTGAACGTAGCATCAGCAACTGCTCCAACTCTTACGAAGAAGACATCGATATCGACGGCGGTGTTTACGCCATGCTCGGCGCGGGTGTGCGTTTGGGACAATCGTGGACTTTAGGGCTGCACTATAAAAATTATTTTAGTGGCGATATTGATAACGCGGTGGGTATCGCGTTTTCTTATGGGTATCGGTGAATATCCAGATAAGAAAAAAATCGTTTTGGATGCACAGAAACGGTGACATATTTATTTAAGTAAAGCCCGGTCCAAAGCTGGGCTTTTTTACACCCATCCCTGCAGAAAACCTGTGAGATTTCGTGTTTGGTGCGCGAAATCTCACAACATTTAATTCAAGAGAACACCTGAGCCACCGACCTGCCAAGTAGTGTCTGAGTGTACCGTGCATAAAGCACATCTTTAACAGAACCGTCATCCAGCCTTTCACGGCTGTGCTAATGTGCTCCACGCTGCGTTTATCAGATATTGGAACAATTACATAACAGGCTCTTTATATGATAAAAATCGCCCCCACATCTTTTGCCGGCCTGCTTGCCGGTCTTGTTCTCGCCAGCAACGTCCAAGCGAACGCACCCCGAGATCGTTCTGATTTCTCCCAAATCTTTGCGTTTAATTTAGGTCGGGAATGGATTGCGCTTGATAAAGAACAGGCGCAACGCGAATTTATTCACGAC
>JAEZGT010000120.1 GCA_023416875.1 Pseudomonadota bacterium | reverse complement strand
GCGCCAAGCCTATCAGGATGTGCTCTATCACGGTCGCCATCCCGCCTATGTGCTGTATCTGAGCCTCGTCCCTGCGGCTGTGGATGTGAATGTCCACCCCACCAAACACGAAGTGCGCTTCCGCGATTCGCGTTTGGTCCATGATTTTTTATTCAGCTCGCTGCATAAGGCGTTAGCCGATGTACGGCCGAATACCGCCACGACCGCTGCGCCAGCTGTTTGGCAGATACCGACACCAGTGCCGCAGGCTGCGCCGGAACCGCGTCAGGCGCCTTTTAATTTTTCCCACTACCGTCCCGAACCAGTAGCGCGCGCCGATTTTGGCATCGCTGAGCAGCTGCAGGTCTACCGCCAGCTCACCGATCCCCTATCGGCTTTGCAACCGGGGATTGATCGCAATATTAGTAACGCAGAAGAGAACCAGCAGGTGCCGCCTCTCGGTTTTGCCCTGGCGCAGCTGAAAGGCATCTACATCTTGGCGGAGAACGCCCAGGGTTTGATTCTGGTGGATATGCATGCGGCCCATGAGCGCATCACTTACGAGCGCATGAAGTGTCAGTACGATATGAGCGGCATCCAATCGCAACCCTTGCTCGTCCCTCAGTCCATGGCCGTCAGCGAAAAAGAGGCGACCTACGCGGAGAATAATCTTGAGGTGTTCGCGCAGTTGGGTTTTGCGCTTGAACGCATGGGGCCGGAGACATTGCTGGTGCGCCAGATCCCGGTGTTATTGCACCGCGCCGATGTGGAGACTTTGGTGCGCGATGTGCTGGCAGACCTTATCGAGCATGGCCAGAGCCAGCGTATCAAGCAGGAGATGAACAGCGTGCTTGGCACTATGGCTTGCCACGGCAGCGTGCGGGCCAATCGCAAGCTCACCATTCCGGAAATGAACGCCCTTTTGCGCGATATGGAAGCGACTGAGCGCAGTGGCCAGTGCAATCACGGCCGCCCCACCTGGGTGCCATTGACGCTGGCGCAGCTGGACAGTCTTTTTATGCGGGGCCAATAGTGAAACCTCTGGCCATCGCCCTGATGGGCCCCACTGCGGCGGGCAAGACCGATCTCGCCATCGCGCTGCACGAGCGCATGAATGCCGACATCATCAGCGTTGATTCCGCGCTGATTTATCGCGGTATGGATATAGGCACGGCCAAGCCGACGCATGAAGAATTGCGCCGTGCGCCCCACAGACTTATCGATATCTGCGATCCCGCCGAGGCCTATTCAGTTGCCGATTTTGCCTGTGATGCGCGGGCGGCCATAACCGAAACCGTCGCCACCGGTCGCACACCGCTCCTGGTCGGCGGCACCATGTTGTATTTCAAAGCGCTGCTGGAAGGGCTCTCGCCGATGCCGCCGTCGGACCCGGCGATTCGCGCTGCTATAGAGGCAGAGGCGCGAGCGCTCGGTTGGCCGGCACTGCATGCGCAACTGGCAGAGGTGGATCCGGTGTGCGCGGCGCGCGTGCACCCGAATCACTCCCAACGCATCAGCCGGGCTCTGGAGGTGTATCGCATATCTGGCAAGCCTATGAGCGCCTGGCAGACCGGCGAAGGCGACGGTTTATTGGATTCTTATCATTGGATTCAGATCGCCATCGCACCACAAGAGCGCACTGTGCTTCATCAGCGTATCGCCAAGCGATTCGACAAAATGCTGGAGCTGGGCTTTATTGAAGAGGTGGAAGCTCTTTATCAGCGTGGCGACCTGCACGCGGATATGCCGTCCATTCGCGCCGTGGGCTACCGCCAGGTTTGGCAATATCTAGCGGGGGAGTGCGATAAGGCTACTATGCGGGAACGCGGTATTGCCGCGACACGGCAACTCGCCAAACGACAATTAACTTGGTTGCGTGGTTGGCATGGTTTGAGCTGGGTAAATACCCTGGATGCACACGGACAACCATTGGAATTCGAGGAAATTTTCCGGCAAACCTTGAATATTGTGGAGCAAAGAGCCATATAATGACGGCCCTCCCTGAACTTTAGGGTGTTCTTTTGTGTCTGTTGAAGCGCTCGTTGCTGCTGCCGACGGTGATAGGGCATTTCAAAAACCAGCGTGGAAATGCGCTTAAAAACTCAAAAAATTAGTCCTGACTAGGAGAATAACCATGTCAAAAGGGCACAGCTTACAAGACCCTTATTTGAACGTGTTGCGCAAAGAACGTATCCCCGTTTCCATCTATCTCGTCAACGGCATCAAGTTACAGGGGCAGGTCGAATCCTTTGACCAATTTGTGGTGCTCTTGAAAAATACAGTCAGCCAAATGGTCTACAAACATGCGATCTCCACCGTGGTACCTTCGCGTCCGGTGCGTGTGCCCATGCTGAACCCGGATGCAGCGGGCGGCGAAGACGGTGAGAGCGAAGCGTAACGAGGTAAAGATTGTTTTTTGATCGCCCCGCCTCCGGTGAACTGGCTGTTCTGGTTCACCTGGAACTCACGCAATCGGACGAAGCCGACGACCCGCGCGAATTTGAAGAACTTGTTCTCTCGGCAGGAGGAGATCCTGTCGCATTCCTCACTGGCGCTCGCGCGGCGCCAAACGCCAAATATTTCATCGGTACCGGCAAACTCGAGGAGCTGAAGCTCTTGGTTGAGGAACACAAAGCCGAACTGGTGATTTTTAATCACGTACTGTCGCCAAGCCAGGAGCGCAACCTGGAAAAAGAGCTGAAATGTCGAGTGTTAGACCGCACTGGTCTGATCCTCGACATTTTCGCTCAGCGCGCGCGCACCCATGAAGGTAAGTTGCAGGTGGAGCTTGCCCAGCTTCATCACATGTCGACGCGCCTGATTCGGGGTTGGACGCACTTGGAACGACAAAAAGGTGGTATCGGTCTGCGCGGGCCTGGTGAAACCCAGCTGGAAACCGACCGCCGCCTGCTGCGGGCACGCATTAAAACCATCGAAAAGCGTTTGGAGAAAGTTCGCCGTCAACGCGACCAGGGACGCCGCGCGCGATCGCGCGCCGAAATTCCGACTGTATCGCAGGTGGGCTACACC
>JAEZGT010000031.1 GCA_023416875.1 Pseudomonadota bacterium | reverse complement strand
GGTCAACACCGACGGCACCCACTATGCGACCTGGCACGACCCCTTTCCCAAACCCGCGTATTTGTTTGCCTTGGTGGCGGGGGATCTCGCCTGTGTGGAAGATCGTTTTATCACCAGCAGTGGTCGCGAGGTCGCTTTGCAGATCTACGTCGAGTCCAAGGATCAGGACAAATGCGCCCACGCCATGGAATCCCTGAAAAACGCCATGCGCTGGGACGAAGAGGTCTACGGACGCGAGTATGACCTGGATATCTACATGATCGTCGCCGTGGACGATTTCAATATGGGAGCCATGGAAAACAAAGGCCTGAATATCTTCAATACCTCCTGCGTGCTCGCTAACCCGCGCACCACCACTGATGCCGGATTTCAGCGGGTGGAGGGCGTAGTGGCCCACGAATATTTTCACAACTGGTCCGGCAACCGGGTGACCTGCCGCGACTGGTTTCAACTGAGCCTGAAGGAGGGATTTACGGTATTCCGCGACGCGGAATTTTCCTCGGATATGGGTTCGCGCACAGTGAAGCGGGTCGAGGACGTACAGTTGCTGCGCACCTTGCAGTTTGCTGAGGACGCCGGGCCCATGGCGCATCCGGTGCAGCCGCCCTCGTTTATCGAAATCTCCAACTTCTACACCTTGACCGTGTATGAAAAAGGCGCTGAAGTCGTGCGCATGATTCACACCTTGTTGGGTCCCGAGTTGTTCCGCCGTGGCACTGACCTTTATTTCGAGCGCCACGACGGCCAAGCGGTGACTATTGAGGATTTCGTTAGAGCTATGGCAGATGTGTCCGGCCGGGACTTTACCCAGTTTATGAACTGGTATCGCCAAGCCGGCACACCGGTACTGAAGGTTCGGGATTTTTATGATCCTGAGCGACGCGAGTACCATCTGACCCTGAGCCAATCCACTCCTTCCACCCCGGAAGCCAAAGCGGCAGACAAGGAACCGCTGCATATTCCTGTGGCGATGGGATTGCTAGGGGAGGCGGGGGCTTTGCGATTGCGGCTGGCGGATGAGGAGGTGGCCGATCTTCCTGCGGATAACACCCACCGGGTATTGGAGCTGATCGAGCGCGAGCAAACTTTTGTATTCACGGATGTGCCGGAGAAACCTGTACCTTCACTGCTGCGCAATTTCTCCGCTCCGGTCAAACTCGACTACAACTATTCCGCGACCGACCTGCTGCGCATTATGACCCTGGATGACGACGGCTTCTGCCGTTGGGACGCCGCCCAGCAATTGGGGCTGTTAAGCGTGCAGGCCAATCTTGCCGATCCCGCCAGCAAAGCAGACGCTTTGATTGGCGCCTTTGGTTTACTGCTGGAGGATGCCAGTCTCGATCCGGCGCTGGTGGCACTGATGCTCGATCTGCCATCGGAGGCTTATCTGGGCGAACAGCAAGCTATTGTCGATGTGGATGGCAACCATCGCGCGCGTCGGGCGGTGCAAAAACAAATCGCCCAGGCTCTGGAGTCACAGCTGAAAGTGGTCTATCAGAATTGCTGTAGGTTACTTGTGGGCCTGGAAGATAATGTAAGCGGGCGAGCGGTGGCGCTGCGCAGCCTGAAAAACCGCGCCCTGGCTTATCTGATGTTGCTCGATCGCGAAGACTACTGGCGCTGGGCCACTGAACAGTTTGATACCAGTGCCAATATGACCGAAGTGTTAAGTGCCTTGGGCAGCCTCGTACAGAGTGAATTTGCGGCCTTGTCCGCCGAGAAAACGCGCGCTCTCGATGCGTTTTTTTCCCGCTGGCAGCACGAACCACTGGTAGTAAACCAATGGCTGTCGGTGCAGGCGGCGGATCCTAATCCGGGTGCGTTAGAGCGGGTCAACGCCCTGTTGCAGTCGCCGGCTTTTGACCCGCGCAATCCCAACAAAGTGCGCAGTTTGATCAGCGTTTTCGCCAATCAGAATCTGGTGCATTTCCATACCTTGGACGGCAGCGGCTATGCGTTTTTGGCGGACCAGGTGTTGCTCCTCAATCGTCAGAACCCACAGATTGCTGCTCGTCTGTTGGCGCCTCTGACCAAGTGGCGGCGCTACGACGAGCGCAGGCAGGCCTTAATGAAAACGCAGCTGGTGCGCATCGCACAGGCTGAGCTTTCCAAAGACGTATATGAAGTGGTGAACAAATCTCTAAAGGAGTGATCTGTTATGGCGTTCTGGCGCTCGAATAATCGGCAATATTCAGGCTTTGCCAAATTGCTGCACTGGGTAACCGCCTTAGTGGTGATAGGACTTTTCATCCTCGGCCTTTGGATGGTGGATCTCAGCTATTACGACCCCTGGTACAGAACTGCGCCGGACATTCATAAAAGTGTCGGCATAGCCCTGGTATTGGTGACCCTGATTAGAGTGATCTATCGTCTCGCCAGCCGCTACCCGGCGTCATTGCCCGGCCATTCACCACCGGTACGCTTGGCAGCCAAGGCAGCTCACTTCGCGCTTTATATATTGCTGCTAGTGATGTTTATATCCGGGTATTTGATTACCACGGCGAAAGGCGACCCGCTGGTTGTCTTCGGCGGGCTGATGGAAATCCCCAGTTTGATATCGGGTATGGCCAATCTGGAAGACAAAGCCGGGGAGATCCATGAAATCGCCGCTTTTACCCTGATTGGACTTGCCGCCCTGCATGCGGCTGCGGCGCTGAAACATCACTTTATTGATAAAGATGACACCCTGCGGCGGATGATCAGCCGAGGCAAAGATTGAAAGATTCAAGGCCGGCGGCTTGCACAACCGCCGGCATCTTAATAAGTGCACATTAATCCAACTTGGAGGAAAGCATGAAAAAACAACTTGCGGGTATTTTGGCGGCAGCAGTACTCGGGGCGACGGCTCATGTTGAAGCGGCGGAATATGCCATCGACAAACAGGGTGCCCACGCCTTTGTTCAATTCCGGGTCAAGCATTTGGGGTACAGCTGGCTGTACGGCCGCTTCAACAATTTTGACGGTTCTTTTACTTTTGATGAAAAAGATCCGGCGAAAAACAAAGTGGAAGTTACCGTAGACGTCACCAGCCTCGACAGTAACCACGCTGAACGCGACAAGCATTTGCGCAGTGCCGACTTCCTCAATGCCTCGAAATTTCCCAAAGCCACGTTTGTCAGCACGGCCTATAAGTCCACTGGCGAAAATACCGCGGACCTCACTGGCGATCTCACTTTGCACGGTGTGACCAAGCCGATCACTATTCAGGTGGAGCATATCGGTATGGGAGCGGATCCCTGGGGCGGTTTCCGCGCAGGCTTTGAAGGCCGCGCCACCATCAAACCGGCGGAGTGGGGCATAGCCATGGCGAAACTTGGTCCCGCCTCTGAAGAAGTGGAGCTGTTTTTGACCGTGGAAGGTATTCGTAAAAAGTAAGGTAGATTTAGGACATAAAAAAAGCGCTGCATCGTGCAGCGCTTTTTTTTGCCCGTTTGTCTCAGCGAACCAGCGTGACCTGCTGGACCTCCGGGCCATTCAGGTCCAACGCCACCAGGGTATTGGTGCTCTCGTCGAATAACAGCAGATAGCCGAAGGTCGGGTGCATCTCCATCTGGGTCGG
>JAEZGT010000010.1 GCA_023416875.1 Pseudomonadota bacterium | reverse complement strand
CCTCTCACTTTGTTAAACGTCTGTTCAGCGCTGTTTGCCAAAGCGCTGACGCAAAATTGCATAGGCTTCCTGCACGGCGGTAAATTCCGCTGGCGTGCCGCCGTGATCCGGATGCGCCCGCTGGATCTTGCGCCTGTAGGCCTGTTGGATTTCCGCCCAGTTGGCCGTTTTATCGAGATCGAGGGCGGCTAAAGCGTCCGCGCTCTTGTCCGCTGTTGCAAAGCGCTGCCAGAAATCGCGCAACAACGCGTCCACCGATTCCGCGTCCGTCTTTTCTAGATGCGAGAGGTCCCGGTAGTACTCCCGCAAAGACGCATCTAGCACACTCAATTGCGAGGATTGCACCTCGGCACCATCCAGCTTGTGCAGCCCAACATTGATCATGCCGATATCCAGCCGCCACTCCGCGCTTATTTTTTCCTGAAGATGGTACAGACAATGGCGGGTGATGAAATGTTTACGGAACAGGCGGAGATTCGCAGGCTCCTGGGCAAAAGCCTCAAAACATCCGTGGTTATCTAAATAACGGATCAGGTCGTGCTCACTGACGATGCCGTCACCTTTACGGAGGGCATCTAAGAGATGTGTGCAGATGACTGCTTTATCCCACAAAAGTAAGATCCTGGCGTAAAGGGCCGGTGAATGCCGGCCCGGGGGCAAAGGCTAGTTTTCGATTTTCCAGATGGTCCCCTGCTTGGAGTCTTCGAGCACCACACCCATGGCCTTCAGCTCCTGCCGAATCGCGTCTGCGCGGGCGTAGTTTTTGTCCAACTTGGCCTGCTGGCGCTCAGCGATTAACGCCTCCACTTGCACTGCATCTATGCCGCTTGCGGCGGCATCACCCTGGAACCAGCCGTCCGGGTCCTGTTGCAGCAAGCCCATTAGGCTGGCTCCAACCAGAATTTCACCTTTGAGTTGCGCGAGCTCCGCGCCTTCACCTTTGTTGATACGGTGCGCCAGGTCGTGCAGAGCGCTGATTGCTTGCGGCGTGTTGAGATCGTCAAGCAACGCTTTATAAATCGCGCCGTCGGCAACACTAACCGGAGCGGCTGCAATGTCTTTGACTTTGCGCAGCGCGCCGTACAGAGAATCCAGACTCGCTCTGGACTGCTCGAGCAATGTAGGTGAAAAATCCAGCTCCGAACGGTAATGCGCGGACAGCAGCGCAAAACGTATGACTTCGCCGGGGAATTGGGTCAGCAGATCGCGCACCATGCGGAAATTGCCAAGTGACTTGGACATTTTCTCGCCGTCGATATTGATGTAGCCGTTGTGCATCCAATAGCGAACGTATTCTTTACCGCCGTGGGCGCATTGGCTTTGCGCCAGCTCGTTTTCATGATGCGGGAAAATCAGGTCGCGTCCACCGCCGTGAATATCGATGGTTTCACCCAAATGTTTTTCGATCATCGCGGAGCATTCCAAATGCCAACCCGGGCGACCACGCCCCCAGGGGCTGTCCCAGCCGGGTTCACTGTCCGATGACGGTTTCCATAACACAAAATCGCCGCCGTATTTTTTGTAGGGCGCCACTTCCACCCGCGCACCTTCCAGCATGTCTTCGAGAGATCGGTTGGACAGGCGGCCGTAGTCGGGCATGGATTTCACGTCGAACAATACGTGGTTCTCCGCAACGTATGCGTGACCGCGACGCAACAGCGCATCCACCATGGAAATCATTTCGCCAACGTGATGAGTCGCGTAAGGAGTAATGGTCGGCTCCAGGTTCAGCAGCGCCGCCATATCTTTTTTGTACTCTGCCGCGTAGCGCGCCGACAAATCCGCAATGGATTCATTATTGTCCCGCGCGGCCTTCATGATTTTGTCATCGATATCAGTGATATTGCGGGCGTAGATCACCTCGGGATACAAACTGCGCAGCACACGAAACAGGGTATCGAATACCACCACCGGGCGTGCATTGCCGATATGGACCAAGTTGTAGACGGTCGGCCCGCACACATACATTTTTACGCTGCCTGGCGTAATCGGCTCGAAAATTTCCTTCTGCCGTGTCCGTGTGTTGTAAATGTGTAATGTCATAGATCTTCGCTCTTACCTGAGGAATCTTTTAAACCAATCGTGCGATTGAACACCATGCCATCACTTTCTGAATCGCGGCAGAAGTAACCTTCGCGCTCAAATTGATAGGACATGCCCTGAATACTGTCCAGCAAGGAAATCTCGCCTTTGCAGTTATGCAGTACGGACAGGCTCTCCGGATTGATGCAATCCAGAAAATTCTTATCACCGGCGTCCGGCGCAGGATCAGTGAACAATTTTTCGTAAAGGCGAACTTCCAGATCCGCACAGCGGTGCGCCGCCACCCACTGAATAACGCCTTTGGGTTTATTGCCGTCTGCTGGATCCTTGCCGAGCGTGTCTTCAATCAAGCGCGCATGGACTTCGATGACTTTGCCGCTTTCATCTTTTATCGCCTGCTCTGCTTCGATTACGTAGGCATTACGCAGACGCACGCGCTTACCGAGCACCAGACGCTTGTATTTCTTGTTCGCTTCTTCGCGAAAATCCTCCTGGTCAATGTAGACCTCGCGACCAAACGGCAGCAGCCGGTCCGGCAGGTCGTCGCGGTGGGGGTGACCTTTGGCGACGAGTTCTTCGAAATGCGTCTCCGGCACATTGGTGAGCACCACCTTCAGCGGTCGCAATACCACCATAGCCCGCGGCGCGTTCTTATCAAGATCATCTCGGATGGCGTGCTCTAGCATGGCGACATCGACCACGCCGTCCGCACGGGTCACGCCGATCATGTCGCAGAACTTGCGAATCGACGCGGGGGTGTAACCACGGCGACGGAAACCGGCAATGGTCGGCATACGCGGATCATTCCAGCCGTCCACATAACCTTCATCCACCAGTTGCTTGAGTTTGCGTTTGGAAGTGACTGTGTAGTTGAGATTCAGCCTACCGAATTCATACTGCCGCGGCTCTGCGGGAACCGGCAGGTTGTCGATCAACCAGTCGTACAGCGGTTTGTGATCGGCGAACTCCAGGGTGCAGATGGAATG
>JAEZGT010000394.1 GCA_023416875.1 Pseudomonadota bacterium | reverse complement strand
GACTTTGCCAGCGGATTTCACTTTCTTTTCGATTTTGAAGTTCAGCGTTTGAGCTGGGAAGGCGTTCTCAAGGCCATGGGCCACGCGTTTTTCACCTTAAGTTTAGGCATGGGCGCGATCATGGCGTACGGGGCGTATATGCCGGCGCACGCATCCATTGGCAGAACGGTTATCTCCATCGGCATTCTCGATACATCGGTCGCATTGTTTGCCGGACTCGCCATCTTTCCCATCGTATTTGCCAATCCGCCGCTGGAACCGGGCGCGGGGCCGGGTCTGTTGTTTGTGTCCTTACCAATTGCTTTTGCCGCTATGCCATGGGGCGAGTTCTTTGGCACTCTGTTTTTCTTCCTAGTCACCCTCGCCGCTTGGACATCCTCCGTGTCCTTGATCGAACCCGGTGTTGCTTGGCTGGTGGAAAGTAAAAAATTCCGCCGCGCACCCGCGACCTTTTTGTTGACTGGCATCGCTTGGTTACTCGGCATCACCTGTGTGCTGTCTTTCAATGTGTGGGGGGAGTTCAAACCCTGGTATCTGTTGTTCAAAACCCCTTTTGATTTCCTTGATTTTCTCACCTCGCAACTAATGCTCCCTCTCGGTGGGCTGTTTATCGCGATTTTTGTCGGCTGGTTTATGCATAAAAAAGTGGTCGCGCAGGAACTGAACGCGGAGGGCCATGTGCTCTTCGAAGCCTGGCTTTTCGTCGTGCGGTTTGTATCCCCTACGCTGGTTGCCCTAGTGATGATTTTCACCCTGATCGACAGTTTCTAAGGATTTCTGTGAGTAAATCGATTCAATGCAGCGCGCTGGTGCCGCACACGCCGGAGCAGATGTTTGCCCTGGTAAACGATGTTGAAGCTTATCCGAGTTATATGAACGGGTGCGCTGGAGCACGGGTGCTCAAGCGCGACGACAAAAGTGTGACCGCTCGCCTCGACTTGGAAAAAGCCGGGCTGCGGCAGAGTTTCACTACGCGCAATATCCTGCGCGCACCGGACAGCATCACCATGGAACTGGTGGAGGGCCCTTTTCGCAAATTGCAGGGCCTGTGGCAATTCAAGCCGCTGAGCAATGGCGGCTGTCAGATCGAATTTCGCCTGGAATACGAATTTTCCAATTTTCTGCTGGGACTGGCAGCGGGCAAACTGATGGCTCAGTTGGTCAACGAGCAGGTGGACGCGGTCTGCCGGCGCGCCCAGACCCTTTATGGCAAACAGTCTTAAACTCAGAACGTGTAAAACAGATTTATGAGCGATATCGAAACCATCGCCGTGGAAGTGGTTTACGCCCTCCCCCGCCAACAGAAAATCATTCCGCTGCTGGTGGAGCCGGGAACCACGGCCTATCAAGCCGCAGTCAAATCCGGCATCACCCAGTTTTTCCCCGATCTGGATCTCGAGACAGCACCTTTGGGCATCTTCGGGCAGGCGCTTGGCACCAAGGGTTTGGCGCCGGCGAAACAATATGAATTACAGGCGGGGGACAGGGTGGAAATCTATCGTCCGTTGACGGCGGACCCGAAAGAGGCGCGGCGCAAGCGCGCGGCGAAAACTGCAGGAGGCGACACTACCGAATGAGCGCGTCGCAGAGGGCAGATCAGCCCTCTGTTTTTTGGGCGTCTTCGATGTAGGTATCTTCTGCCGGCGTCGCGTCGTTGGGCTCGTAATCGCCCTCGTAACGCACCAGTTGATCGTTCTCAAAATAGACAGAAAAACGGCGATCGCGCAGGGTTTTGTCACCAATGCGCAGTTGATAAATGTAGTCCCAGCGGTTTTCATGAAACGCGTCGTTTAACAGCGGCGACCCCATCACAAACTGCACCTGACGCTTATTCATACCGACTTTCAGCTGGTCGACTTTCTTCTGGTCGATGATGTTGCCCTGCTGCACCGCAATTCGATAAACCCCCGGGAATTTCAAATAAGAACAAGCATTTAGCAACATCCCGAGTGTTACCAAAATGAGGACGAAAACGAATTTATTTTGCATGTCGGGGTTCCAGAACTGGGTGCGGGCGGGGATAATACCCCATTGCACAAGTGTGACAAAAGGTTACTTAGGGTCTGTCGATTCAGGCTCTACCGGCGCGAACTCACTCCGCCAGAACCCACCGCCTGATACTGAGGAGGCCTAACCATGACCGAAAACCAGGAACTGCGCAAAGCGGGTCTGAAAGTCACCCTACCGCGCGTAAAGATTCTCCAGTTTCTGGAACAGTCCGAGCGGCGTCACCTCAGCGCCGAGGATGTCTACAAGGCGTTGCTGGATTCCGGCGAGGACGTAGGTCTGGCAACTGTCTACAGGGTATTGACCCAATTCGAACAGGCCGGGCTGGTGGAGCGTCACAATTTCGACGGCGGCCACTCGGTGTTTGAACTCGACAGCGGTGAACACCACGATCACCTGGTGTGCTCAGAAACCGGCAAAGTCATCGAGTTCCACAACGAAAAAATCGAACAATTGCAATTGCAGATCGCCAAAGAACTCGGCTACGAACTCACCGGCCACAGCTTGGTGCTGTACGGCAAACCCATCAAGAAATAACTCCCGGACGCCATCTCAAAAATAAACCGAGCGCATTTTTGAGGTGGCTTCAGATTCCCAGCATTTCTCGGGCATGTGCCAGGGACTGCTGGGACTCCGCCACACCGCCCATCATGCGAGCAATCTCCAGGACCTTCGTTTCACCTTCCAACGCACTGATAAAAGTGCTCGCGCCTTTTTTCGATACGGTTTTTTCCACCTTAAGGTGGTGATGCGCCTTACTCGCCACCTGCGCCAGATGCGTTACGCAGAGCACCTGGGCATTTTCGCCAAGCTGCCGCAGCATGCGTCCGACCACATCGCCGGTCGCACCGCCGATACCGGCGTCCACCTCATCAAATACTAGGGTCGGAATAATGGAAGTTTTCGCCACTACTACCTGAATGGCCAGACTGATGCGCGACAGCTCGCCGCCGGAGGCAATTTTTGCCAGGGCACGCGCCGGTTGTCCCGGAATGGTGCTAATCAGAAATTCCACCGTCTCGGTTCCCCATCGCGCCGGCTCCTGTAGGGGCGTCAAAGCAATTTCAAACGAGCTGTGGGCCATGGCTAGGCTGGAGAGTTGCTGGCTCACCGCCTTGGCCAGAGCTTTGGCCGCCTTGAGACGTTGAGTAGTAAGTTTGCCCGCCAGCTCGCGGTAGCGCTCCAGGGCGGCAGCGCTGGCGGCGTCGAGTTCCGCTAAGCGCTCATCGCCACTTTGCAGTCCCTGCAGCTCCGCCGCCAGCTGCTCGTGCAGCTCCACCAAGGCTTCAGGCGCTACGCGGTGTTTGCGGGCGATATCGTAAATGGCTGATAAGCGCTGCTCGATCTCCGGCAGGCTTTCATCGTGATCATCTGCCCCGGACATCTCCCTCTGCAGCTCACGACTGGCCTCTTCCACCTGAATCAAGGCGTTTTGCAGCATCGCCTCCACCTCGGTCATACGCGCAGATTTGTATGGCAGGTTGAGGATCAGTTGCAGGGAATGGTGCAGGCGATCCAGCACTGACTCTTCACCTTCGCTGCAGATTTCCGCCACCGCCTGACAGCTCTGCTGAATCTGCGCGGCATTGGCGAGCTGGCGCTGGCGACTTTCCAACGCCTCCACCTCTCCGGCGGACAGGCCCAATTGATCCAACTCGCCCACTTGATAGCTCAGCAGTTGATGGCGCGCATTGAGTTCTGCGCTGTTGTTGCGCACCGCGTCCGCCGCTGTCTGCAGCTCCTGCCAGCGGCCGAAAGCGGTTTTGACTTCGTCCACCAAAGACTGATGTTGACCAAAGTCGTCGAGCAGGCGGCGGTGAGTGGCGTTTTGCAGCAGCGACTGATGCTCGTGCTGACTGTGAATATCGAGCAGGCGGTCACCCAGAGCGCGCAATTGCGTGAGGGTCACCATCTGACCGTTGATATAGGCACGGGAGCGACCCTCGCTCGTCACTACTCGGCGGACGATACATTCAGCGCTGTCCAGGTCCGCGTCCTTCAGCCAGCGCTGCACATGGCTCAGCCGGCTGATATCAAAACAGGCTGTCACCTCAGCGCGCTCTGCTCCGGCACGCACTTTGTCTGCCTCTGCGCGGTCGCCTAGGGCGAGGCTCAAGGCATCGAGCAGGATGGATTTCCCCGCCCCCGTTTCTCCGGTCAGCACTGTCAGGCCGCAGCCGAAGTCGAGGCTGAGCTGAGTGACCAGGGTGAAATCGCTGACCTGTAGATGCGTAAGCACGGGTGGCCTCCAGAAACCAAAAGCATGGTTATTTATACAGTACTTACCCGAATTCCGCCAGCGCGCGCAAGTTGCCGCGCGGCGCTCTTGAATGTGCCTGCGGTGCCCCAATAAAGAGGCCGATCACAAGCCGATGAGCCAAGAGGAGATTACAACGTGACTCAAGAACAGAATCCTTTGGATGAACTGCAGGAAGATCAGGTGGACATCAGCAGCGCGGACGAAAGCACTCCCACCAGCGTCGAAGCCCTGCAGCAGCTCGTTGAAGATTTGCGAAACGAGTTGGCACAGGCAAAGGAAAACAACCTGCGCATACAAGCGGAAATGCAGAACGTGCGTCGCCGCGCCCAGCAGGACGTGGAAAAGGCCCATAAATTCGGCCTGGAAAAATTCGTCAGCGACATGCTGCCGGTGGCGGACAACCTGGAGCGCTCAGTCAGCGCTGCCAGCGATAGCAATGCCGACCTGAAAGCCATTGTGGAAGGTGTGGAGCTGACTCTGAAAAGTTTGATGGACGCGCTGAAGCGTCACCAAGTGGAGTCGGTTTACCCCGAAGGCGAGCCCTTCGATCCGCAACTGCATCAGGCCATGACCGCCATTGAAAACCGCGACGTGGAGCCCAATACCGTGCTCAACGTGTTCCAGCGCGGCTACACGCTGCACGGCAGATTGGTGCGTCCAGCCATGGTGGTGGTTTCTAAGGCTCCGACCGCAGAGTGAGAAAAAACCTTAACGCCGGCTTGAATTTGCGCCAGCAGCGCCAATATTTACAAGCAAATGCTGGCACCGCAGGTACAACAGTCCTGCTAAACCACAACGAATTTTTGTATTGATTAACACCTGGTATCCCGCACCAGTTTGTGACCGGCGAAAAGCCGCGAGGAGATTAGAAATGGGCAAGATTATCGGTATCGACCTGGGGACCACCAATTCCTGCGTGGCTATACTCGAGGGCGACAAACCTAAAGTGATCGAAAATGCCGAAGGCGATCGCACTACGCCTTCCATTGTCGCCTTTACCGAAGATGGCGAAATTCTGGTGGGACAAAGCGCCAAACGTCAGGCGGTCACCAACCCGAAAAACACCTTGTTTGCAGTCAAGCGTCTGATCGGCCGTAAATTCCAGGACGACGTGGTGCAAAAAGACATTTCCATGGTGCCTTACAAAATTGTCAAAGCTGACAACGGCGACGCCTGGGTGGAAGCCAAGGGCGACAAAAAAGCACCGCCGCAAATTTCCGCTGAAGTGTTGAAGAA
>JAEZGT010000385.1 GCA_023416875.1 Pseudomonadota bacterium | reverse complement strand
TCCAGAAGCAGTTACAGCTCCGCTAGCGGGCATCGCATCGGGGGGAATATCATGAACGATCATATAATTCAGAGCATTCTGTATCTCAATGGTGTCACCAAGAGCTTTGACGGTTTTCGTGCGATCAATAATCTTTCCTTGGATATACGGCCTGGCGAATTGCGCGCGATTATCGGTCCAAACGGCGCCGGTAAAAGCACCATGATGGATATCATCACCGGCAAAACCAAACCGGATGAAGGTGAAGTCAAATTCCGCGATACGATCGATCTCACCAAATATGATGAAGCCGATATCGCCAACATGGGCATTGGCCGCAAATTTCAAAAGCCGACGGTTATTGAAAGTCTTTCTGTATGGGACAACCTGGAACTCGCCCTCGCTGGCAATCGCGGCGTCTTTCAGACGTTGTTTTTTCACTTGAGCAAAGCTCAATACGACCAGATTGATGAAATAATCGAATTGGTCGGCCTTAAAGATCGCCGCGATGAGCTCGCGCGCAATCTTTCTCATGGTCAGAAACAATGGTTGGAAATCGGCATGCTGATTATTCAGGACCCGGAATTATTATTGGTGGACGAACCCGCCGCAGGCATGACCGATTACGAAACCATGGAAACTGCGATACTGTTGAAATCCATTAGCGAAAATCATTCGGTGGTCGTGGTGGAGCACGACATGGATTTTATTCGCGCGCTGGATACCAAGGTCACGGTATTGCACGAGGGCAGTGTTTTGGCGGAAGGCTCACTTGATGTAGTGTCGTCCAACCCCCGCGTTATTGAAGTTTATCTGGGTCGATAAAATAAGGTTGATGAAATTATGTTGAGTGTGGAAAACATCGATTTGCACTACGGCGCGAGCAAAGCGCTGCACGGCGTCAACCTCAGCGCGCAAAAAGGTCAGATCACCAGTATTCTCGGACGCAATGGCGTTGGCAAAACCAGTATCGCTCGCGCCGTTACCGGTCGTCAGGCGATCAGCGCCGGCAAAATCCTGTGGGAGGATAAGGAAATCGCCAAAGCCTCCATCGCCGAGCGCGCTCGCCTCGGTATTTCCTACGTGCCGCAGGGTCGCGAAATATTTTCGCAGCTCACCGTGTTGGAAAATTTAAAAACCGGCTATGCCGTATTGCCGAGAAAACACCGCAAAATTGACGATGAAATTTTTGATCTTTTCCCAGTGCTGCGCAAAATGCTGCACCGTCGCGGCGGCGATCTGTCCGGTGGTCAACAACAGCAGCTTGCCATTGCCCGAGCGCTGGTTATGAAACCGCGTTTGTTGATCCTCGACGAACCCACCGAGGGCATTCAACCTTCCATCATCAAGGATATTCACAACGTGATTTCCATCCTGCGCCAACGCGGCGAAATGGCCATCCTACTCGTCGAGCAATACTTCGAATTCGCCCGCAACCTCGCTGACTCCTACATCGTAATGGATCGCGGCAACGTAGTAGTGGCAGGGAATATTAAGGATATGGATGAGGAGAAGGTTAGATCCTATTTGACGGTGTGATCAGATATGGCATCGCATTGACTTGCCGCAATTTGGCGGGAGGTGGTGGCGGCTATTGGCCGCCAGAGATGAATAGAAGAGGTGACCGAATCCTCCGGCCGGGCTTGGCAATCCGAAAAATCTTCTATACATTTTGCCGCCCGGTAAACATGTCCATGTTGTCCGGTCGGGTCTGTAAGACCTGCCTTTATCTAAGCTTTCAAATTACTCGATCTCTTTCGCAGGTTTTGCTCTGTATGAGTAGCCCGTCTCCATGTTTGAGTTGTGGTGCTTGTTGTGCGTCTTTTCGCGTGTCGTTTTATTGGGGTGAATTGCAGGAGGCCGGCGGGGTGGTGCCGGATGTGTTGACGGAGCAGTTTCACCCACACCGCGTGTGTATGAAAGGAACCAACCAAAACGAACCGCGCTGCACGGCGTTGTTGGGAAATGTGGGAGAGCAGGTTCGCTGCACGATCTATGAGAATCGTCCAAGCCCGTGTCGGGAATTCAGTTGCAACGGTGAGGTGGCGGTGTACAACGAAGGCTGCGACAAAGCTCGCGCCCGGCATGGTTTGCCTCCACTAGCGCCACCACCCGAACAGCCAGTGTTGGATGATCCGCCGCTCACCGCATAATGGCGCGCAATTCGCCAGCCTTTCCTACTAACAAAGTGGTATGCGCCGTCCTGGTGCGAGGACGGCGTTGGACTTTTTATTCGCCTATGGGGATACCAAAGGAGACGACAAATTTGAGTTTGTCTTCGAAAGGCTTGTCAGCGACGAACTGGCTTACGGTGAAGGACAGGTTATCGTTGTACGCATAGGTCAGGTCCAAATGCACGGGCGAGCACTTGCGTTTGGTGGAGCCTGCATCGACTTCACAACCGACTACACCGCGATTGGTTAAATCGTTGCTGTGCATACCCAGCACTGCAGAGAAGGAGCCGAAGGCGGCGCCGAGGGTGTAATAGGTGTAATCGCCACTGCTGTTGGCCTTGCCAATCGGCACATAGGCGCCAAAGGTCACAGGTCCATAACCGAGAGTCACTACTGCGTCGCTGATGTCGCCCGGCTCGGTGTTAGCCTTGGTGGGGTAGTTGTAGCTGATGGCGCCCAGCCCGTAGGAAAACTCGCCAAAAGAGCCGTTATATCCCGCAATAAGGTCATATTCGGTACCGTTCGTCGTATCCCCTGATGAGCCCCAGATCCCCGTATAAAAGCCGGCGGTGCTGTATTTCAACGCGCCGGAAACCGCCGGTGTGCCCGAGCCCAGATCCAAACCACGCCATAAATAGCTGCTGGCGATGCCCGCGCTGCCGGTAACTTCCGCATTGGCTGCGCCTGCAGCGATTAAAAGGGCGAGGGTACCCGCCGTTCGGCTGAGCTTCATTGGATGATCCTCCAAAAATAAATGTAGATGTGTCTGGGCCGTGCGCTTAGCTGCTATGACCCGTCAAATGAAAGGCGCCGAGCCTACCTGTTTTTTGGCCAAATCAAAAACTTTATCCGCCTTTGCAGAACTCGAAATTGGTCTGGCCCGCGAGAGGATGGTCCAGGTCAACACAGCTGCTATATACGGCCTCGCTTCCTGGATATGCACAAATTCAGTGCGCAGCGCTAGTTCGTGGTGCGAACGCGTGCTCACATAGAGTGCCTTATTGGATGTGTTGCACCTACGAAAAGGCCAAAAAAATTACGTAAATTGATGATTTTATTTGAAAAATTAAAATCTGGCTTGGAATCTGCTATCCCAGGCGAAGCTCAGCCATTCCTCGAATGGACCTTGGCGTAAATACAACAAAATGTCGTCTGCTATCACTTGGAGGATCATCCATGAAGTTCAACAAAAAAGTACTCGCTACATCAGTTGCTGCGTCCATGCTCGCGGTTGGTTCAGTGCCAGCGGCCTATGCCGAAATCGAGTTGGGAGAAGGTTTTAGTGTCACCGGTTTTGTCGATATGTCCTACATATATGTCGATGTGGACGGAGCCGAAAGCACCGCTAAAGAATTCGGCATTGATCAATTTGAAATGAATTTTCTTTATTCAGGATCGGACGGTGTTTCCGCGCAAGTGGATATCGAATACGGTGAAAGCGGAACTGGCAATGGCGAAGATGAAACCTTCGTTGAACAGGCCTTCATTACCAAACAAATCAACGATCAGTTCAGCGTTAAAGCTGGACGCTTCTTAAGCTACAGCGGCTGGGAAACAGAAGAGCCAACGGGCCTTTACCAATATAGCGGCACTGGCTACGGTCAGTACTTCTATGGTGGCTATCAGCAAGGGATTTCTGCTTATTACGATGCTGGCGTCGTTGACCTAATGGTGTCGGTCGTCAACAGCGCATTCAATCCGGTTGAGCGGGACACTACGTCACTGGCTACGGAACTGGGTGTGGCGATAGAGCCGATCGAAGGTTTGACGGCGAAACTGTTTTATATCCAGGACGATGAAACAGACCTGATCAACTTCTGGACCTCTTACCAGGTTTCCAATTTCACGTTCGCAGTGGAATACAACGTTGGTGACTACGGTGATGGCCTCGACCTCGACGGCGATGGCGACCTGCCTGTTGCGGATAATGTGGACGGTGACGGCTACTTGTTGATGGCCAATTACGCGGTCGGTAATTTCGGTATCACCTTGCGTTACCACGATTATTCTATTGACGGTGACGTTCTGGGCGGCAACGTAACCCTTGTTGAAAACAGCGGTTTCACCATATCTCCCAGCTATAAAATTGGTGACAACCTTTTGCTCGTAGCGGAATACAGAACGGATGATTTTGGCGATGTCGACCAGAATTCATTCGCCCTGGAAGCATTGTTTACTTTCTAAGTTTTTAATCTTCGTAAGTCATGTGCCAACCTCCTTCGTGGAGTTTGGCACCTTTAATCAGAGAGGTGCAGTCCAATGAAACTGATAACTGCCGTAATTAAACCCTTCAAACTCGATGCCGTGCGTGAAGCGCTTTCCGATATTGGTGTGCAGGGTATTACCGTAACGGAAGTAAAAGGTTTTGGCCGTCAAAAAGGCCATACCGAACTTTATCGCGGTGCAGAGTATGTGGTGGATTTTCTGCCGAAAACGAAATTGGAAGTCGCTGTGGCTGACGGCCAGGTGGACTCCGTTGTCGAGGCCATTAGCAAGGCAGCTCACAGCGGAAAAATTGGCGATGGAAAAATCTTTGTTTCTAATCTGGAACAGGTGATTCGCATTCGCACCGGTGAAACCGGCGAAGACGCGTTGTAATTTTCTTACGACGCAAACTCTCCCATAAATAGATACCACAGCCGGAGATACCGCTATGGAAAATACAATTTATGAATTGCAGTACGCCATGGATACCTTTTATTTCCTGGTGTGCGGCGCACTTGTTATGTGGATGGCCGCTGGCTTCGCCATGTTGGAGTCAGGACTTGTCCGCGCCAAAAATACCACTGAAATTCTCACCAAAAATATCGCGCTGTTTGCGATTGCCTGCACCATGTACATGATTTGCGGTTACCAAATCATGTACGACGGCGGTTGGTTCCTGAGCGGTATTGCCCTTGACGGTGCTGAATCTGTCGATGCGTTGGCAGAAACGGTTTACGCCGAATTTAAAGGTGAAGATGCCAACGCATACTCAAATGCTGCTGATTTCTTTTTCCAAACCGTGTTCGTCGGCACCGCAATGTCGATCGTGTCCGGTGCGGTTGCAGAACGTATGAAGCTGTGGGCTTTCCTGCTGTTTGCTGTGTTCATGACCGGTTTCATCTACCCGATGGAGGGCAGCTGGACCTGGGGTGGCAAAGAAGTATTTGGCCTGTTCTCTCTGAACTACACCGACTACGCTGGCTCTGGAATTGTGCATTTGGCTGGTGCGTCTGCTGCTCTGGCAGGTGTGTTGGTCCTGGGCCCACGTAAAGGCAAATACGGCCCGAACGGCGCTGTCAACGCGATTCCCGGCGCGAACCTGCCGATGGCGACCTTGGGAACGTTCATCCTGTGGTTGGGATGGTTCGGTTTCAACGGTGGCTCTACGCTATCTCTCGACTCCATCGCCTCCGCTAACGAAGTGTCGGTCGTATTTGTTAACACCAACGCTGCTGCTTGTGGTGGCTTGATTGCCGCCCTCGCTCTCGCCCGAATTCTGTTTGGCAAAGCTGACCTCACCATGGCGCTGAACGGAGCATTGGCAGGCTTGGTTGCCATTACCGCGGAGCCGGCGGATCCCACGCCAGTCGCCGCAACGATTATCGGCGCCATCGGCGGTCTCATAGTGGTTGTTAGCATCCTCAGCCTGGATAAGCTAAGAATCGACGATCCGGTCGGGGCTATCTCCGTTCATGGTGCTGCCGGTATCTGGGGCATATTTGCGGTGCTGATCTCTGATGCGGAAGCCACCTTTGTCGGTCAGTTGGTCGGCGCCCTCACGATTTTTGTCTGGATGTTCGGTATGTCCCTTATCGTGTGGTTCGCTATCAAGGCCATCATCGGTGTCCGAGTCACTGAAGAAGAAGAGTTTGAAGGCGTGGATATCTCCGAGTGTGGCATGGAAGCCTACCCAGAATTCACGACCGTTAAATAGTTCTCCCAGCCCTGCTATTTAGCTCTCTTGCAGCCCCGGTCGGTGACGATCGGGGCTTTTTTATGGGGCTTCGATTGGCTGTCAATTCCTGCGGGAATGTTATACATTGGCCGCGAAACAGCGCCGGATTCCGGCGTTTTGCTTATCCAGGGGCCAACCCTGCAAATGTTCATCCGTCCTTAGGAAACCATCATGAAACTCATCACTGCTGTAATTAAGCCTTTTCGCCTGGACGACGTGCGCAACGCTTTGTCCGACGTTGGGGTGCAGGGCATGACCGTGACCGAGGTCAAAGGCTTCGGCAGGCAAAAAGGCCACACTGAGTTGTATCGCGGTGCTGAATATGTTGTCGATTTTCTCCCGAAGGTGAAGCTTGAAATGGCGGTCGCCGACGATATGGTTGATCAGGCCGTCGAAGCCATCACCAAAGCGGCCAGAACCGGCAAAATTGGCGACGGTAAAATCTTTATTCAGAACCTTGCGGAAGTCATTCGTATCCGCACGGGCGAGACCGGCCCAGACGCGGTATAAGCGTTTTTTCAATCTGCCATTTTGCCGTCTCCCGGCGGCAAAATTGTCTTGTTCCGCTCCTTTCTTTTATGTACATTCGCGCCCGCGAAAAACCATTCCAATTGCAACTCAGGAATCGTCGTTTCGGTGAACCAGATCCGTTAATTCTGCTCAAAAGGGCATGCTGGAGGTGAGTCATCGAGGCAAATCCACAGGATTTGGTGATTACCTTCCAAATAACCGAACGGTTAGGGCAGAAGGTGCGGTAGAACAAAAAATACTAAAAAATTTTTATTTTTATGATGACGGTGAAAATGCGCTGGACTATAAATAGTCACGCATTGCGGTTTTTTAGGGCTTTTCCTGTGATGGCTCGCAATGGCGTCGCAGCAGTGGAAGGGCTCACAAAGACATTTGGAAATGGTTCCTTGCAAGAGACAGAACACGTGAGGATTGTATGAGCGACGAAAACGAAATCGAAGAAAACGAAGAAGAAATCGAAGCCGAAGAGTTGGCGGATGAAGAAGAGGCTAGTGGTTACTCCGCCGCCCCGGCGGTAGAAGCTCTGGTTGAGGAATCCGTCGCCGCCCGGGAGGCGTTGCGCCAACAGATACAAAGTGATGTTGAAGCATTTCTCGCCCGCGGTGGTGTGATCAACGAGATTCCGCCTAACGTGGTCTCCGATCCTCCGCGCAAACCGCAAAGCAATTACGGCGGTCAACCGATTTAACAGCGATCTGCATTAAAAAAATCCCGGACTTGCTCCGGGATTTTGCTTCAACGCTTATCCGAGGTGTTTTGGGATGAGCCGGTCCAGTACTTCCGCAATATGCGTTAGAAAAATCGTGCCCATTCCCGCCTGATAATGCTTAGGGTCTTCATGACCGACCGCGAGAATGCCCAGTGGTTGGTTGTAATACAGCGGCACCATGGCTGCTGAGCCCACGCGCTGATGGTCTTTATCGAACAGATACGCAATTTCGTCCCGACTCAAACCTCCGCCTACCGCCCGGCTGGCTTTTAAATGGCGCCCGAGCACCACTTTGGCTTCATCCTCGGCGGCGATACGCACGGAGGTAGGTTGCTGGGGGTTGCGAAACAGGATCAGGCGAGTAAAAGGAATATTGAATTCCTTATCGAAGCTGTAATAAAGCGCATCCACCACATCCCCTAGTTCGTCACACTCCAGTAGGGCCAGAACCAAGCGTTTACTGCGCTCGAATAAGCGGTCATTCTGACGCGCGTTATCGAGCAGTTGGTTCAAGCGATGACGCAGTTCGGTGTTGCGCTCGCGCAGCGCGGATACCTGTTTTTCAATCAGTGATACGGCGCGGCCACTGGGGTGCTGCAGGCGCAGATCGCGTAGCACATCGCCGTGGCGATCAAAGAAGTCCGGATGTTTGGTCAAGTATTCCGCGATGATGGTTTCGTCCAGACGTTCGGTCGAGATGTCAGTCATCGCGCGCTCCTATCAAAGATTGACTTGACCATGAAAAACGGTGGTTGCCGGCCCGGTCATCAGCACCGGTTCGCCCTCCCCATCCCAGCGGATGGTGAGATCGCCGCCAGGCAGGTGCACGGTGACCTCCCGGTCGAGCAGCTGGCGCAAACGGCCAGACACTACGGCGGCGCAGGCGCCGGTGCCGCAAGCGAGGGTTTCGCCGGCGCCGCGTTCGAACACCCTTACCCGCACTTCCCGGCTGTTGATCACCTGCATAAAGCCGGCGTTGACCTTCTTCGGAAACGCCGGGTGGGCCTCCACCTGCGCGCCGATACTGGCAACATCGTACTCGGTGAGGTTGTCGACCAGGGTTACGGCGTGAGGATTGCCCATGGAAACCGCAGAGATTTCCAGGCTGGCGCCGCCAACGGGCAACGAGTAGGTCACCGCCTGTTGCGGAGCCACAAAAGGAATTTGTGGCGGATCGAGGCGGGGAACACCCATATCGACGGTGACGCGGTTGTCCGGCAGGACTTTCAAAATCAGCGGGCCGCCGGCGGTTTCCGCGCGAATAATGCGTTTGCCGGTGAGCTTGCGCTGGCGCACGAACACGGCGAAGCAGCGGGCGCCGTTGCCGCAGTTCTCCACTTCGCTGCCGTCGGCATTAAAGATGCGGTAGCGGAAATCCGCCTCCGCGGACACGGGTGGTTCGACGATAAGCACCTGATCGCAGCCGATGCCGAAATGCCGGTCAGCCAGTTTGCGCGCGCGCTCGGGCGTCATGGAGATCTTTTGGCTGATCGCGTCGATCATGACGAAATCATTGCCAAGCCCGTGCATTTTGGTGAAGCGAATCTTCATGCGGGGCTCAGTCCCGACCCGGAAGGAGAGATTCCAGGGCGAGCAGATCGCCGATGGTCTCGCGTCGGCGCACGGTATAGGTGTTGCTGCCGTCCACCATAATTTCGGCGGCGCGACCGCGGGTGTTGTAGTTGGAGCTCATAACAAAACCATAGGCGCCGCTGGACTTCATTGCCAACAAATCGCCCTCTTTCAGGGCCAGCTCGCGCTCCTTGGCAATAAAGTCGCCGGTTTCACACACCGGGCCAACAATGTCCCAGATCTGAGCTTCCCCTTTATGGGGCGCCACCGGGACGATCTCCTGCCACGCCTGATAGAGCGCCGGGCGGATGATGTCGTTCATGGCCGCGTCCACTATGGCGAAATTCTTGTGAGCGGTGGGTTTGAGATATAGAACGCGGGTCAGTAAGACTCCGGCGTTGGCAACTATGGAGCGCCCGGGCTCAAACATTAGCGCCAGCGGTCGATCGGCAATTTTGGCTTTGACCGCATTGAGATATTCCGCTGGGCTCGGAGGAGTTTCCTGGCGGTAAGTCACGCCCAGGCCGCCACCCAAATCCAGGTGGTGAATGGTGATACCGACGGCAGCGAGCTGATCGATCAGCAATAACACCCGGTCGAGCGCGTCGAGAAACGGGGTGAGGCTGGTCAGCTGAGAGCCGATATGGCAATCGACACCTTTGATATGGATACCGGGCAGCTGGCTGGCGCGGCGGTATACCTCCACCGCGTCATTGATGTCGATACCGAATTTGTTTTCCCGCAGACCCGTAGAGATATAGGGATGGGTCTGGGCGTCCACGTCGGGGTTCACCCGCACGGAGATGTGCGCGACTTTGTCCTGGGAGCTGGCCACTTGGGAGAGCAGTTCCAGTTCGCTGGCGGATTCCACATTGAAGCAGGCGACACCCACTTCGAGGGCGCGGGCGATTTCCTCGGCTTTTTTGCCGACGCCGGAAAACACCACTCTGGACGGATCACCGCCCGCTTTAAGTACGCGCTCCAGCTCGCCTACCGAGACAATGTCAAAACCAGCGCCGAGGCGCGCCAGAACATTCAACACGCCCAAGTTGGAGTTGGCTTTAACGGCATAGCAGATCATGCCTGGGTGATCGCCCAGTGCATCGGCATAGCTCAAATAGGCGGAGGTGATGGCGGCACGGCTATAGACATACGTGGGGGTGCCGAAATTCGCCGCGATCTCCTGGAGACTGGCATCCTCCAGAAACAATTGACCCTGGCGATCATGCAAAACGGACATACAAACCTACTGTTGTTGGGGCGCGGTGGCGGGAGGGGGATTTTCGCTGCTTTGCGAGGAGGGTTCCTGGGGTTGCGGCAATATCAGCGGGCCTTTCTGGCCGCAGGCTAAGAGGAGAACACCCACCAAGCCCAAAAGGCCTGCCCATCGAAAAACTGCCACCCCAAAACCCCGCGCGCCGGATTTAAACCAAAGCGCGTGAGTATAAGGCGGGCAGGCTGAGTCTCACAACGTTTGCGCACCGTTTTCGCCCGCTTCACGGTGGCCTGCGTGCAGGGTCGACCAATCGGCGGCAGAAAAGTGGAACACCGGATGCAAACCCTGCAGCTTGAGCAGCGAGCGCTGCAGGCGCTGCAGGTTGGCCTGCTGCCA
>JAEZGT010000352.1 GCA_023416875.1 Pseudomonadota bacterium | reverse complement strand
GGTGTCACCAGCAAAGGGGTAAAAAAGGCCAACGGGAAAATCGCTGACCAAGTTATCAAAAACTGTTTCCAGCGCACCGGCACCTGTGCCCTGGCGCCGGCGGGAGTGAACCAGAAATCCAACCCGCTGCTGACAAAAAACTCATCTCCGGCAACAAACAGCGGGCGGACTTTTTCAATCAGCGCGGCGCGTGCCGGAGACTCCATCCATTGACGCAAGTGCGCTTCAGAGTCGAAGCGGATGATGACGGTGTAGGTCTCCGTCAGTCCCGGAATGGGACGCACTATATGCCAGTCGAGGTGTCCGGGAGAGGCTTTACACAGAGGTGCGATTTCCTCCAGCCAGCGTTCGTATTCCGCCAGCTTGCGCCCGCTCACCCGATGGGTGATCACTACTGTCGCCCCTGCTGCTAAAACCTGTGGCATCTTCTCGCTCATTAAAATTTCTGCCTGTTGAGATGTTCGCATTACGCTGGCATTAAAAAACTTTATTACAATCCGCCCCGCAGTGCGTCAGGGAATTTGTGGCGCCTGCGGGTTAAGGCTCTGCTTTATATCCGCACTTTTCTCGTTTGCTTGAACACATGGAGGCTTTATGGCAACACGTCTGAGTATCGTCGATATGGCTATCTGGGAATCCAACTACGGCAGTTGGAAACCTTCGGGTGCTGAAATGGTTGAAATTTTTCAAACCGCCGGACTGCAGTCACCCACGACGAAGATCTGAAAAAATTCGAAACCACATCCGGCAATGTTCCGGTCAACGGCAAATCCATCGCGTGGTACGGAATTTTTACGGTTTATGTTCTGAAAAAATGGGGCGGTCTGGACGTCAAATGGTCCGGCGGTGGCATTGTTGGCCCTTGCGTCAACAAGACCTGGGACGACAAAGGTATGAGCCCTGGCGATGTGGCGGTGGCAAAAATATCTACACCCCTTATTGCCACTACAAATTAAAGCTGTAATTAAAAGCGATGCATAAAAAAACCGCCCTAGGGCGGTTTTTGTTTTTTTGGCTCAGTGCTTATTTGGAATTGGCCAGGATGTGATCGACAGCGTGTTTGATTTCGTCGTCGCTGCAGTCCATACACAGGCCTTTGGCGGGCATGGCGTTGAAGCCTTTGATGGCATGTTCGTAAAGGCCGTCCACGCCATGGGCGGACACGCGCGCGCCCCAAGCGGCGGCATCGCCGGTTTTGGGTGCACCGGCGGCGCCAGTGGCATGGCAGGTGAAACAGCTGGTGGAATAAACCTGCTCGCCACTGCGCGGCTCACCGCCGGCAGCAGCCACTGCGGCAGCGGCACAGGGATTGCCAGCCATACAGACTTCGCCCACCGGCTTGGTGCGGTCGGCGGCGGTTTCGGTGGCGGCGCTTACGCTCCAGGCAAAACCGGCAAAAACAGCTGCAAGGCCAAAAGCTTTTATTGATGACAAGACGTTCACAAGAGTCTCCTGGGGTGATGAAAAAAACGGGTCAGAAAATTGGCTGGCGGATTATACGCCTTAGCTGCAGGTTTTACGAAAATGAAGAATTTATGCCGGTTTCTTGCGGAATATCACCGCCCGGCCCCGTCACCGCAGCAAATGATTGATCATCGCCCGCAGGCGCGCCGGCTTCACCGGTTTGCGTAGGGTCGCGAAACCGGTCGCGTGGATGCGCTGCCACACGGTTTCGTCTTCGGCGCCAGTGACGATAAAGGCCGGCACTTCGGTACCCAAAGCCTGGCGCGCGACGGCTATGGCTTGATCGCCCGTGTCGTCAGCGCCCAACTCAAAGTCGGAGATGATGAGATCCGGCACCGCTCCGCCCTGGCGCAGAAAGGCTTCCATCGCGCCGATATCGGCGAAGTCGTCGACCACAAACCCCCATTCCGTCAGGGTCAATCTGAGCGCCTGGCGCACCGATTCAGTGTCGTCGATCAAGAGAATGCGGGTTTCCTCCTGGTCCTGCAGACTTGCCAGTGACGCCGTGGCGATATCCAGGCGCGCCTCTGGGGCGGGTTGCGCAGCAGTGCTCAGGATCTCCCGGCGGGGGCGCTGGGGTCCGTCCACCAATGGCACCACCAAGCGGAAAACCGTGCCGCGACCAACGCTGGAACCAACCGTAAGGTTGTATCCCAGAGTGTCGACAAACTGCTTGACGATGGCGAGGCCGAGGCCAAAGCCACCGCGAGTTTCCCGGTCTTCGTCTTTAACTTGGACGAACTTGCTGAAGATCTCGCTCTGCATATGCTGGGGAATGCCACGCCCGGTGTCCCAGACTTCAATGGACAGGCGATTGCCGCGGCGGCGGCAGCCGAGCAGCACACCGCCCTTGTCGGTATAGCGAATCGCATTGCTGAGCAGATTGCGGATGATGCGCTCGAGCAGCGCGCCGTGGGCCAGCACGCGATAGTCGCAATTGTGGAAACGCAGGCGCAGTCCTTTCTCCTGGGCGATGGCCTCGAACTCCAGGAACAATTTGTTGAGCAGTTGTTTGATGGACACCGGCTGGGTGCCCGCCACGGTCAGGTCGAATTCGTAGCGCGACACGTCCAGGATTTCGTTGAACAGGCTGCTGAGGTTCTGCTGCGCCTGGCGCAGCTTGTCGACTACGGCGAGCTGATCAGGGTCCTGTATGCGCTTCTGCAGGGTCTGCACAAAAATGCTCATAGCTTGCAGCGGCTGGCGCAGGTCATGGGCGGCGCTGCCGAACAGGTCCTTGATCTGCTGATTGCGCAGTTCCAACGACGCGGCGGTAGCCTCCGCCTCCGCACTTTTCTCCACTAGGCCGCGGTACAGCATCTGCAGGTCGCGATTGTTTTTCTCGATGATTTCCAACATCTCGTTGAAGGAATCCACCAGCCGGCCGGTCTCGTCGCGACCTGGAGCCATGGCGCGCAGACCCAGGTCGTTACTGCGCCGCACCGAGTCCATCACATTCGCCAGGTCGATGATCGGTCGCACCACACTGCGCTGCAGGCGCCGGGTCATCAAAAAGGCCACAAGCAGCGCAGCGAGCGTCACGAATCCGCTGGTGACAATCCACTTGCGCGTGCGCTCGGCGATGGGCGAGAGGTCGGACGCCACCAGCACGTAACCCAGGCGCTGGCCTTTGCGAAAAATCGGCTCCACGACTTCCAGCAGATGCTCACCGCTTTCGCGGCGGCGACCGTCGCGGTGGTCCAGTACTTCGGCGCAGGTGCCAAACGGGCTTTCTTTGCGTTGAAAGCGCGCGAACAGGCGCTGCTGTTCGTCGTAGATACAGGCGTGCTGAACGGTGGAGCGCAGGGACAGCGCAGTGAGATTTTCCAAGGCGTTGGAGCGGTCGCCGAAAGCCACTGCGGCGGCGCTGCGGGCGGCGGTGATGCGCGCCAGTACCCGCATCTCCTCACCCAGGTCGCGTTTGACGTTTTCCCGATCGAAGGAGATGAAGTTCGCCACTGTGACGATC
>JAEZGT010000193.1 GCA_023416875.1 Pseudomonadota bacterium | reverse complement strand
CCGCGTTTTGTCAAAACCCTGATTCATTTGCGCCGCCGCGGCGGTACGGTAATTGTGGTAAATCCGGCGCGTGAACCGGGTATGGTGAAATTCGCTTCGCCGAGCGACTGGCGCTCGATGCTAAAAGGCGGAGCCGAAATTGCGTCGGAATATGTGCAACCGCATTTGGGCGGCGACCTCGCATTTATTCAGGGTGTAGCGAAAGCGGTATTGGCGAATCACCAACAGGATGAACATTTTATTGCGCACTACACCCGCGGTTTTGAGGAATTTGCGTCGACCATCGCGGCCCGGGATTGGGCGGAGCTGGAACAAAGTTCCGGCGTGGACCGCCAAGTGATGGAAAAAATCGCTGCGATTTATGCGCGCGCGAATCATTGCATTTTCACCTGGAGCATGGGGCTGACCCACCACACCCACGGCGTGCATACCATTCAAACCTTGGCGAGTCTTGCGTTGCTGCGCGGCATGGTGGGAAAACCGGGCGCGGGTCTTTTGCCTCTGCGCGGACACAGCAATATTCAAGGCACCGGCTCCATGGGATTTACGCCGGAACTGAAAAAAGCCATTCGCGAAAAAATCGAAGACAAACTCGGGCACGCACTGCCGGATGATCCCGGCATGGATACCATGGCGTGTATGCACGCGTCTGAGCGCGGCGAAATCGATGTGGCGATCATGTTGGGAGGCAATTTATTGGCTTCCAACCCGGATACCCATTTCGCCACGGCAGCGCTGAACAAAATTCCGTTCAAATGTTTTTTTAATCCGACGTTGAATATGAGTCATGTCCACGGCGTCGATCAGGAAGTGGTGATTTTCCCGGTGCGCGCGCGGGATGAGGAACAGCAGGGCACCACTCAGGAATCCATGTTCAATTTTGTGCGTTTGAGCGACGGCGGTATCGAGCGCTTTCCGCAATTGCGCTCCGAGGTGGAGTTGATTTGTCAGCTCGGCGAAATGGTGGTGTCAGCGCAGGTGCTCGACTTTTCGGTATTTCGCAGTCACGCACGCGTCCGCGAATTGATCGGCGGTGTCGTTCCGGGATTCAGCCAGTTGCAGGAAATTGATAAGAGCAAACAGGAATTTCATATCGAGGGCCGCACCTTGCACACACCCACCTTCGCCACCCCCGATAACAAAGCGCGTTTCTATGCCCATCCATTGCCACCTTCGCGCAGTGGGCGTTTCTATCTCACCAGCGTGCGCAGCGAGGGCCAGTTTAATTCCATTATTTACCACGAGCACGATACCTACCGTGAACAGGAGGAGCGCTGGGTAGTGTTGATGAACCCGGAGGATATGGCGGAGAACGGCTGGAGCAAAGACCAGAAAGTCGACTTGGTTACGCCCACGGGGCGCATGCCGGCCGTCAAGGTGAAGCCCTTCGATATCCGTCGCGGCAATGTGATGACTTACTATCCAGAAGCCAATGTGCTGATCAGCAATCAGGTTGATCCGTACAGCAGGACACCCGGATTTAAATCCCTGCCGGTGGCGATTGAGCCGGTGGTCGCCACGTGAATGGCTCCGTGACTTTGTTCACAAAAATGCTTTGCGCAGCGCATTCGATACGAGAAATACGAAAATTCACGTAGAGACAGGTCGGCAGCCGGAAACTAACCTTGGCGTCGAGATTTGGAAAGGGAGTTTCCAGGAACAAGGATTGTTCCCCACGGATGGATTCCCCCTTTGTCACTTACCCCGCAATCAAATCCAACCGCCGAAAATCAAATAACTTCGCAAATACCACATCTGGCACCGATGCTATGCGGGTGTTGTAAACACTGGCGGCGTCGTTATAGCCCTGGCGCAACAGCGCGATTTCGGTTTCGCCGTCGCTGATGACTTTCATCAGCCGCTGCATCAATTCCTGGCTTTTTAAATCCGGATAATTTTCGATAACGGCGGACAGCGTTCGGTGGAATTGATTTTCCAAACGTAAATATTCGGCGACCTTGGCTTGATTGCCCTGTGTCTGGGTGAGCGACGCGCGCAGCTGGCTGAGTTTCTGTTGCAGACTGTTTTCGTGATTGAGAAACGCTTTGGCGGTGCGGGCGAAATTGTCGATCAGGTCTTTGCGTTTTTTCAGGGACACATCAATGTTGGCCCAATTGCGCAGGGCGCGCTGGCGCAGAAAAATCAGATCGTTGTAATGCAGCAACAGCATCATCAAGGTCATATAAACCGGCATGACGCAGGCGGCGGCAAGAAAATCCAAGGCGGAAAATCCACCGTAGATGCCGAACAGCATCAGCATGGTCAGCAATAAGCCCGCAAAGGCGCCGCAGATGGTGAGCATGCTCGCGCCCGCTTTGCGTAACAGCACCTGATTTTCCGTTTCATTGCTGATGATAAACGGCTCGCCCATAGCGCCGGAGCGAAGATGCAGACGGTCCGGTTGCGCCGGATCTATCGCCGCAAGCGCCACCGTATAAATCGGATCGCCCGCTTGTAAAAAGGCTTCCGTATAGCGCCAGCGCCCTTCGGTTTTGACGACGCGATGGCTGGTAATGACTTCAGCGCCCTCCGCGCGCACGGCGATTCTGCCTTCGTCATCTTGCAGATAAAACGGCTGGCAGCGGGTTTCTTTTTGTATGGTCACCCAGCGCGCTTTTTTGCCGGAGCCGCGTTTTTCCTCTTCGTGGAAGAAATACCAGACGCACGGACTGCCGAAGTGCGGCGTGCGCAATGGCGGCACGTCCTCCATTGGCACCAGCTCGCCGCGGGTATCAGTGATACCGCAGCTGATGCCGCGAATCGGTACGTGGGGCAGATTTTCGATAAGGCGTTTGACCTTGGCCGTGCGGATGGCGGCAAAGGTCAGCAGGGCCGCCGCCAACGCGCCGCCGGCCAGGGATAGCCACGGCCAGAAACCGCCCAGGCGTGTCGCCGGCAGCGCCGTAAGTTGCTCGCGGATGGCCAACTCGTCCTCGGGGCTGAGACCGGCGATGGGCGCAGGTGGAGAAAGTCGCCAATAGCCGAGCAACCAGCTCTCAGGGCGCGCCTGCATCTGCTGCTGGAGGCGCTGCTGGCTGAGGCCGAGATAGCGGCGGTAGGCGTACAAGCGGCGCTCATCCGCTTCCGCTAAATCCGCCGCGTGCAGCGATTGCCAGCCTTCCCACGCCAGCCCACTGGTGGTGAACACCGCTTCGGCTTGAGCTTCCGCCCCCGCCTTTTGCTGTTCATAACGCGCGATGCCGTTGCGCAGGTCCGCGCCCATCATGGTCAGGGCGACGTGAATCAACAGCAGCGCCTGGCCCAGGCCCAGCAGGCAGACGAACACCAGAATCCGGTGCAGATTCAGCAGCCGCGCCAGCGCAAAGATGGCGAGCGCAAGACAGCTCAGCCCGCCCCACAAAGCCCAGACTCCTTTGGCGCCGAAGCCGGCCTGGGAATCCGCCTGGGAGTAGTGCGAGAGGATGGGATCGAAAAATCCCGGCTGGTCAAAGCGCAGCACTATGGTGTCGTT
>JAEZGT010000147.1 GCA_023416875.1 Pseudomonadota bacterium | reverse complement strand
AACTGGGCAAACGACTCCCGCAAACGAATATTCGCCTACCTAAAACCGCTCTATCCGCATCTTGGAGAGCTAATGGCAGCCGCCAGCAGCTTGGATATCCAAGGGCGCTTCTTTATTCCCGGGGCACCACAATCGCTTGTGGACACTTACCAGAACTCTAACATCGAGGTCATGACGACTCCTTACGATCTGACCGATCTGAATCAAAGCGATCTCGTTATCTGCCACGCAGGCCACTCCACTCTCGCACAAAGTATTTTAAATGGAATTCCATCCGTGCTTATTCCGCTACAACAAGAGCAAATGTGCATCACTCAAAAAGCGATATTTAGCCGAATTTCTGAAGGTATCAGCCATCAGCTGTCGGATGTTGAGAGTTTAAGAGGCATTTTGATAAATACATTGAATGACATGAGTTTGCGCCACCGAGTGAAAAATTGTGCCGAACACTATCGACAACGCTTCACCAAATCAGTATTGGACACGCTAACCGAACAAATAGAAAATCACTCATGAAAGTTGCTGTTATCACGCCCTATCACGAACCAAATAGTCCTTACATCAAAACTTGCATTGAAAGTGTTAGGGCACAAACTCATGGTGATGTCATCCATGTATTAATTGGCGATGGCTGCACCCTTCCTGCCGAGCTCGCACACCCAAGTCTCCATAATATTCCTCTGCCGCGCAGACTTAACAACTATGGCGACTCGCCTCGATCGATCGGCGTCGTATATGCGTTTTCACTGGGAGCAGATGCTGTCGCCTTTCTGGATTCGGACAATTGGTACGCGCCAAACCATATCGAATTAATGGTGAAACATTGCCTAACCACCCAAAGTGATGTTGTGGCGTCATTGCGCTATATCGCTCACTTGAATGGCTCAACACTGGGGATTTGCCCCGAAAGCGACGGTAGCATCTTTTGCGACACTAACTGCTTATTTGTCACGCGCAGATTAGCCGAAGAAGCTGGGATTTGGTGGCTAATTCCCGATGATATGCACGTCATTGACGACAGAGTGATTTGGGACACACTGATTCACGCCACTGATCGAATCTCTTGCACCGAAACGGCAAGTGTTTTTTACCGCAGCTCTTTTGAAGTGCACTACAGAATGTTTTGCATGCCAGCGCCGCCCGGGGTCAAACCCGGAATGGATATTTACGCCATGCAACCCACCATCGAAGCTCTTCAACAACGAGCAAAAAATCGCGCACTGGAGCGCTAGACGTCCTGGCCAGCTCACACATACAAAACCAACAACTTATCTGCACCAAACCTTTTAAGTGGTTAGAAATTTCATCTGATCCAGGCAGATCCGCCTATCTGTGTTGCGAGGGTTGGCTGAATATTTCTGCAGGCCAGACACGCAGCATTGACGGATCGCCGCGCCAATCCATTGAACGCGACGTCTGGCATGGTGATATCGCCAAATCTATCCGGAGATCAGTACTGGACGGATCTTTTCGCTTCTGCAATAAAACCTTGTGCCCACACTTAAACAAAATCAATGGGCCGGTAAAATATGTCAGCAATCTTGAATGGCTAAAATATTTTAAGTTATATAAAGCGAATGCCGGATTCCGGCCAAAAACACTCAACCTGAGCTATGACCGCTCATGCAATCTTGCATGCCCGTCCTGTCGCAACGATATAGTCATGGACAGCAGCAATGGGCGAGAGAGCAACAAGCAATATGCCGAATCTTTAATCGAACAGTTTTCCGGAGATATAAACGAAATCTATCTAACCGGCTCAGGCGACCCCTTGGCAAGCCGGCATTATTTCGATTTACTCACCGGCCCGCTATTAAGGACTTACGAGAACATCAAGCTTCATATTCACACCAACGCCCAACTCCTTACATCTCAACGATGGCAGAAAATTTCTCATTTAGGCCCAAGAATCTCCACCCTTGAGATTTCCATCGATGGTGCATGCAAGCAGACATACGAGATAAATCGCTACCCAGGAAAGTGGGAGTCGCTTATAGAAAACATGGCGTTTATCGCTCAACTTAGAAACAAGAAGGAAATTAATTTTCTGAAACTAACCTTCGTAGTTCAGAAAAATAATTGGAGAGAAATGGAGCGCTTTGTGGAGTTGGGCCGCGCATGGAATGCTGATTTAATTTTTTTCCTTCCCCTCAACAATTGGGGAACCTATACACCGCATGAATACGAGGCGCGTGCCATTCACCGCAATGCTAATATCGAACACGAAATATTCGTGGAATATCTCCGAACAGCACCACTGCTAGGCGCAGATGTAGAACTTGGTGCCTTTGCGGGACTATTGTAAAGGAGATGCCGCCCCTCAGGGCGGCATGCCTATTAGGCGTTATAAGTCGTAGACGCCGTATCCCCGCCCCTACCCGTCCAATTGGTATGGAAAAATTCTCCACGTGGACGGTCGATGCGTTCGTAGGTGTGGGCGCCGAAGAAGTCGCGTTGGGCTTGGAGTAAATTCGCTGGCAGGCGCGCGCTGCGGTAGCCGTCGAAATAAGTCAGTGCGGACGTCAATGCCGGTGCGGATACACCATTGACGATCGCTGCGGCAATCACGCGACGCCAGCCTGCTTGCGCGTTGGTGACTTTGTCGACGAAGTAGGGGTCGACGAGCAAATTATTCAACTCAGGATTGCGGTCGAAGGCTTCTTTGATTTTGCCGAGGAACGCGGAGCGGATAATACAGCCGCCGCGCCACATCAAGGCGATGCCGCCGTAATTCAATTCCCAGTTGTATTCTTTCGCCGCTTCGCGCATCAGCACATAACCCTGGGCGTAAGACACAATTTTGGCAGCCAACAATGCACCGCGCAGATCTTCGATAAAGGCTTTTTTATCGCCGCTGAATTGCGGGGTTGGGCCCTTAAGAACGTTGGATGCGGCTACACGCTCGTCTTTCTGCGCGGACAAGCAGCGGGCAAAAACGGCTTCGCCGATCAGCGTCAGCGGCACACCCAATTCCAGCGCGGAGACTCCAGTCCATTTACCCGTGCCTTTTTGGCCGGCGGTATCCAGAATTTTATCCACCAGCGGCTCACCGTCTTGTTTGTACGCCAGAATATCGCGGGTGATCTCGATCAAATAGCTGTCCAGCTCGCCTTCATTCCACTCTTTAAATACTTCATGCATGTCATCGGCAGACATGCCCAGCAGATCTTTCATGATTTGGTAGGCTTCGCAAATCAGCTGCATATCGCCGTATTCGATACCGTTGTGCACCATTTTCACGAAGTGGCCAGCACCGTCGTCGCCTACCCAATCACAGCAGGGAGTGCCGTCGTCCACTTTGGCGGCAATCGCCTGGAAGATGAGCTTAACGGCAGGCCAGGCTTCTTTGGCGCCGCCGGGCATGATGGATGGACCAGTCAGCGCGCCCTCTTCTCCGCCTGATACGCCCGTGCCGATATAGAGAAGGCCTTTGGAGCGCAAATAAACAGTGCGGCGATTGGAGTCTGGGAAATGGGTGTTGCCGCCGTCGATAATGATATCGCCCTGCTCCAGGTGCGGAATCAGGTGCTCAATCACTTCATCAACCGCTTTGCCAGCTTTCACCATCAGCATGATTTTGCGCGGCTTCGCCAGAGAAGCGACTAACTCCTCGATGGAGGTGGCACCGCGAATGC
>JAEZGT010000121.1 GCA_023416875.1 Pseudomonadota bacterium | reverse complement strand
TGGTATACGCCCAGGATATTTTCAGCAAAGGGGAGGAACTGGAGTCGCTGATGCGGCGCGGCATCACCCCGGAATACCAGCACCTGCGCATCGGCGTGTCTTCCACCATGTCGCGCAACTTTATCGAGGGCTTTATCAGCCCGCTGCTGGACCCACAGCAAGACACCAAGGTGCGTTTCAGCCTGCACGCGCGCAGCATGACCCACTTGCTCGACGGCTTGGTGAAACACCAGTTCGACCTGATCCTCACCAACGCAGAAATCGGCAGCTCGGAAATGCCGGACACGCCCTGGCAGAGCCAGCTACTGGCGCGCCAGCCGTTATCGATTGTCGGCCCGCCGGATATTCGTCCAAGCGCAATTTTTCCCGATGGCTATAAAAATCTGCGTTGGGTGCTGCCAGCAGCAGGCAATGAATTGCGCCGCAGTTTCGACGGCTTTTGCGCGCAGCATCAATTCGAGCCGGATCTGTTGGGAGAAGCGGACGACATGGCAATGCTGCGACTGTTGGCGCGGGACAGCCGCGCAGTGACGGTGTTGCCGAAGGTGGTGGTCAAGGATGAGATCCGCCAGGGCGCACTGGTGGAATATATGACCCTGCCGAATATTTACGAGAATTTTTACGCGGTGACCGTGCGCCGGCAGTATGCGCCGGCACTGCTGGCGGACCTGCTGAAAGCATCCGCGAATTGGAAGGCGGAATAACGGCGGCTAAAGCAAAACACTCAAAACAATTTATGCGGTGCTACGACTCACACCGGCGATGCAATTCGCCAGATATTCCGCATCCCGCGCAACGCCGGAAAATCGCCCCGAGCCCCAGGTGTGCAACCACGGCAAGCCAATAAAATACACACCGCTCTCATTGGTGACGCCGCGTTGATGCGCGGGATAACCGCGACTGTCGAACACCGGTAATTCGAGCCAGCCATAATCCGGTTTTAAACCGACACACCAGACCACGCTGGTGATATTGCTATCGGCAAGACTTAAACGACCGCGCTCAACCGGCGGTTGCCAAACCGGCTGATATTGGCTCGGTGGCGGCGCACTGATACCGTGTGCCTCGATATATTGATCGATGCGGCTATTGATGTTGTTGTACACCTCGTCGGCGTTATCGAGCACCTCCGCGAGTTTGGGCTGAAAAATAAAATCCGCACCGTCAAAATCCTGCAGCGGCCCAAATAATTCCATTCCCTCCAGGGCAAATCTGCGCAGATCGATGTCGCGTCCACCGTCGCGCCCTGTCACGTAGTGATTGGTGTTATCCCGCACACCTTCGCGCAGCGGGTGATCCATAACGGAAATTTCGTAATACCCCATTTCCGCCAACCAGCGCACCACATCTTTGCCGCGATAAAAACGCGCACAGCGCGGCGCATTGCCAACCGCCAGATAAACCTTGCGCCCGGTTAAATGCAGATCCTCCGCAATCTGCGCGCCCGACTGCCCGCTGCCCACGACCAATACCTCACCGTCCGGCAACTGTGCGGGATTTTTATAATCGCCGACATGCATTTGATGAATATCCGCCGGCAGCCGCGCCGCATATTCCGGAATGACCGGTATTTGGTAGGAACCGGTTGCCACCACCAGCTGCTCGGCGGAAAAAATTCCCGCAGAGGTCTCCACTTGAAATTGATCGCCGACACGAATAACCCGCTGCACAGAAGTCTGCTCCAGTGCCGGCGCCGCGACTTTTTCCGCAAAGTCGCGAAGATATTCGATGATCTGGTCCTTCACCATAAACCCATCCGGATCATCACCTCGATAAGGATGACCCGGCAGGTCACACTGCCAATTGGGTGTCACCAGACAAAAGCTGTCCCAGCGCTGTTCGCTCCAGGTGTGCATCAGCGTCTTTTTTTCCAAAATCAGATGGGCGATATCGCGTTGTTGCAGGTAATAACTGACGCAGAGTCCCGCCTGGCCGCCGCCGACAATAATGACTGGGTAATGTTGGTTCGCTGTACTCATAAATAACAACTCAGGCGGGAATAATTTTGGTTACGGTAACGTGCTGGTCGAGCATATTCTGAAAATAGCCGACCTTTTCCTGAATCTGCGCCAACTGATCCATCGCGCTGGAGCAGTGAAAGCCGTATTTTTTCTGAACCCGATTGCTGGCCTCCAGCAATGCCTGTTCACTCAGCGTGAAAAATTCCGCGACGGTATATGCAGTCCCAGGCTGCAGAAATTCCATAATCACAGTGGAAGGCGAATAACAGCGCTCTTTACTACCGTCAGGCCAGGTAATATAAAAATGCATGGCAGGCATAAACAAATTCTCACAGAAACTGGATCAGAGGCCTACAAATCCTTGTGTTTGCAAATCCCAAAATAATTCCCGCTCGGTCGCAGCACTCACCCAAAGGCGCCGCTCCAGCGTGACATCGCCAATCACTGCTGCAGTAATGTCACGCGACGAAAAACACTGCAGAAGCTCTGGGGTTTTTTCTGGATTCGCCGTCAGCAGAAAGCCAAAACTTGGAAAGCTGCATAACCAATCTGCCCACGCGACATTTTGCGGGCGGGGAATTTTTTCCAGTTGCACCGCTGCTCCTACTTTCGAACTCTCCAGCAACATTGCCAAAGTGCCAAGAATACCGGCCTGACTAATATCCTTTGCAGCGGAGGCATGACCTGCGCGGGCAATTTCCGGCAATAGTGCAAGATCGCCGCGCAAACGCTCCGGCGGCGCTTCGGTTGCGGCATTCCAATTTAAAAATGGCTCGCGATAAGCACCGCGCAAATCCACGGCGGCAATGATTTTTTGTCCGGGTTGCGCCGCAAAACTGCTGAGCAATTGCTGCGCTTTGCCCAAAATGGCGACGGATAATTGCTCCTGCTGGCTGCGCAGATTGGTGTGACCGCCAACGATGGGCACCTGATAGGTTTGCGAAGCGGCCACCATGCCTTGCATGATTTTTTCCGCATACGGCCCCTGCCGCGCCCACACTGCATTGACCACTGCCACCGGCCAGCCACCCATGGCAGCAATATCGCTGATGTTCACCATCAGACCACACCAACCGGCAAACCAAGGATCGGTTTCAACAAAGCGGTTGATGAACCCTTCGATCGCCAATAACTGATAGCCATCTGTCGTGGCAATCGCGGCACAGTCATCGCCATTGGGATATTCCGCCGGCACCGCATCACGCAAAATAGCCGCGAGCTGCTGAATATCATTTTTTTGCTGCACGCCGGCATAATCGCGAACATGATCGAGCAACGTGCGCAGCGAATATTCAGACACAGGCCACCTCTGCTCTGGTCATGACGGCTTTCGGCTGATCGAGAATATAATTCGGCCAGTCGCTGACTTCGGTTTGGCGCGCGTGTATCACAAAGCCGCTGCGCGGGTCATGACAAGGCGGATACTGCTCCAAATCCGCCTGCATAAAAACGTGGGGGCGACTGCGAATTTCCAATTGTTCGAGGGTTTTCCAGTGCAATCGTTGAAATAATTTTTCGTTCTGGCTTTGCACATGGGCGAAAAATTTTTCACACCCGAGTGCTCTGGCGCTGGAGACGGCGAGCTTGATTAAAGTCGAACCCAATTGGCCAACTTTGCGATAGTCCGGATCCACCGCGAGCCGCGAGCCGTACCAAATATTGTCGCGATCACTGCCCTCACGATGAATTCTCACTGTTCCCACTACCCGATCGTGCCAACCGCCCCAGCTGCCAATCGCAACCAATAATTGTGCGCGCGCATCGGTGGCATCGACATCGGTTGCGGTAAAAATGCCCTGCTCAGCGCAGAAAACCTTGCGGCGCAATTCATAGGCTTGCTCGGCTTCCCAGGGCAGCGTGACCCATTTGATGGTGAACTCTGCGTAGGTTTGAGTGGGCATTTTTCAAATCTCTCCTTTTAAGGTTTGACCGATTAATTCTGGAGCGAGATTCCCCGGGAGCATGGGGAAAGGGGTTTTGAAAACGCATAAATACGTCCATGTAGCTCCCCCGCGTCTCCCTGACGCGAGGGTTTCAAAACCCCTTCCCCACACTCCCTCCATATGTGCCACTTTTGATTTCCGAAATACGTATGTGGCACTAAGCGGAAGAGTTTCAGCAACTAAGTCTGGGACCCTCACCGGCACGACGTCGGGGAGGGAGACTCCATGGATGGATTCACGGCGGTCCCAGACTTAGTTGGTGGAACTCTGGAGCGGAACTCGAAAAATACGAAACCAACTTTCATTCATAACGAGATAAAGTCGAGCACGCTCCACACTTCCCGCATCCAGCTTTGATATCTCGCGAATGCAAATTTTCACGCTGTAATAAATTTCCCAACGGTCGCAAAATACTTTCCATAAAATCCGCGCTCGGCGCAGGGTGATCTTCCATGGGTGTTCCGCGAATCGGCACGAAAGGAACAACAAAGGGATACACCCCGAGTTTCACTAGACGTTCGGAAATTTCCAGAATCGATTCTGCGGAGTCGCCAAGTCCAGCAAGAATATAAGTGCTTACTTGGCCCCGACCGAATACATCCACCGCATCAGCAAAAGCCTGCATATATTCGTCGATGGAAACACTCGCTTTGCCTGGCATTACCCGTGCGCGCACTTCCGGAGTTACCGCTTCCAGATGCATTCCTAACGCATCTATACCGGCCTCTTTCATGCGACGAAACCAAATGGCATCGTCCGGTGGTTCGCACTGACCTTGAATCGGTAAATCCACCGCCGCTTTTACCGCGATTGCGCTCTCACACAAAATACTGGCGCCGCGGTCTCGAGTCGGTGGCGTGCCGGTGGTCATCACCATATGTTTAACGCCATCCAATTCCACCGCCGCTTTTGCCACTTCTGCTAGTTGCTGCGGCGTTTTTCGCGCAATCGTGCGGCCCGCCGCGAGGGATTGGCCGATGGAACAAAATTGACAGGTCTTGCGGCGGCTTTCGTAGCGGATGCAGGTTTGCAAAACCGTAGTGGCGAGGACATCGCGACTGTGCAAAGTTGCAATATAGGAATAGGGAATTCCGTCGGCAGTTTTCAGTTGATAAAACTTGGGGCCAGTGGCAAAGCCAACTTCCGCAACTGGAATTAATTCATGCAGTAATCTGGTGCTGCCATTTTCCTCGGACTTTAAGGTAAAGGGCGAATTCCACGCCGACTGGGTATAAACCGGCACCATAACCGTAGTGCCGTCGATGGTGAGGGCTTGGTGATCGGACGGACCTGCGCCGCCGCGCCGGCTCACGTGTTCCTGATTCGGCCCCTGCAAGCGCAGGCCGCGGGTTTGCAATTCGGTAATCAGCCGTTCGGATATTGGTGAAGTCGCCATGGAATTCATAATGGTTCCGCCGATTTTTCAGATTGCTGACTGACAGTTGTGGT
>JAEZGT010000089.1 GCA_023416875.1 Pseudomonadota bacterium | reverse complement strand
GGGCTGGCCCGGTCGGCTCACGGTGAAAGAATCCGGCGAAGTTCCGCTGTTTAGCGCCGGTACCACAAACCGGTAAACGCCCGGCGTTTAGCTGCGGGCGCAACAATAATAATGAACCCTTGACGGTGCCCGATCTCCGGGCGCAGCCGTCCGCTCAAAACGTTCGAGGCATACATGCGTCTTGTTAAATGGCTGATAGGTATCGTCATCGCTGTGGGTATAGTGCTGACGGCGGTTCCGCTGGTGGCCAAGTGGTATGTGGTCCGCTGGTTAAAGGATCACGGCTACCAGGCGGAAATCAAAAAAGCTGGCGCGGATTTTATTTTTGGCGAGCTAAGTCTGCAGGGCGTGACGATCATCAGTCCCAGCGCTGAACATCTCACGGTGTTTAGCGCCAAAGCCGATATTAATGTCTGGTCTCTGTTAAGCGGCGGCCGTCTGCTGGTGGACCGCTTCGAGTCTGACAGCGCCAGGCTCGACCTGCGCAGTTCGCCCGAAGGTGTCCGGCTCGGAGGCTTTCTCCTCGACCCGGCGTTAAAACAATTAACCGAACGGGTGCCGCTGGAAATCCGTTCCGCCCGTCTTATCAACACGGATATTTGTAGCGCCGCCGAGCGCTGTCTGCGGGTGGAAACCATTTCCGTCTCGCGCGCCAAATGGCAGCGCTCATCGGACCACTGGGAGTTTGTCCACAACGCCCCGCTGACCTTGGAAAAGGCTTTTCTGCGCGATCAGACCCGCAATATGACCTTGTTTTACGGGGCTGAGGCCACGGTAGCCACGGGGATCTATTCTGCGACCTCCCTTGATATGGATGCACTGAAACTGAGCAATTTTCAGTTTGTTGAAAACAGTCTCAGTGATGCGGGAGTGGATGCGCCTTATCAAACCCAGTTGGGCGAAATGAATATTACCGCGCTGACTTGGCGCGCTGGTGAAAAAGCCCTGCTGCTGGGGCCTGTGGAAGTGACCAGTCTGCGGCAGTCCCTCCACCGCACTGCGGACGGCAGCATGATGCTGCCTGCCCGCCTGGCAGACCTGCTTAACCCTGCGCAACTGAACGATCTGAACCTGATGGTGGAGAAATTGGAGGTGCGTGATGGCGCTATCTCCTGGACGGATCAGTCAGTGACGCCACCAGCGGCGCACAACTTTGCCGCGCTCAATGTGCAACTGGGGCGTGTCGACAGCACCATGCCTGATGTTGCCACCCCCATCAAACTGACCGGTAAAGTGGGGCAAAACGGCAAAGTGGGTTTGGAGGGCGAAATCTATCCCTACAGCGTCGACACCAAATTCAATCTCACGGGTTTTATTCACGGCGTAGATTTGGCCAAACTCTCCGGTTACAGTCGGCACTTCCTCAATCAGGTTATCGACCAGGGATCGCTCGATGTCTCCTTTAATGCGGTGGGGCGCAACAATGAACTGCAGGCGGAAACACGCTGGCAGCTTGCCGATCTGCGCATCGAACCAACCCGCGGCAGCGGCTCTGATATGCCATTGGAACTCTCCTATGACTTGCTCAAGGACCATAACAACAGCGTCGTGCTGGCAATGCCGGTACGCGGCGAGTTCGGCAGCGACCGGTTGCGACCTCAATACATCTTCGCCAATCAAATGCGTCGGGCGATGAGCGATAGGGCGCGGCAACGCGTCAACTCCGCCGGTGGCATTTCGACGCCGCGCGCGGCGCCCACCGGCAAAATGGCCTTCCGCCCGCTCGAATATGCCACCAACGGCCGCTACCCGGCTCTTGCCGATGGTGAACGTATTCAGGAAATGGCCGCCATGCTGCGTGAGAAACCACATCTGCGCATGGTTTTCTGCGCGGTGAGCACCGGCGGTGAGTGGGCTGAATTGTTTAATAACGGCGAACGTCCCACACCGGAGACGGAATTGTCGGATGAGCACAAACAGATGCTGCTGGACCTCGCCAGCGCACGCGGGCGTGTTATCCGTTCGCGTTTGATCGATGCCGGCGCCGCCGCAGATCAGATCGTCATCTGCACGCCCAGCGTCGACATGACGCAATTCGGGCTGTCTTTTATCTCTATTTCCTTATAATCGCCAACACTTCGACCCGGCTGCGGCCGGGTTTTCTGTCCCTTTGGAACCTGCTGTCACCATGACCGATTTGCTTGATCCTTCCGCCGAAGAACGTATCCCCTTAAAACAATTCACCGAGAAAGCCTACCTGGATTACTCCATGTACGTGATTCTCGACCGCGCCCTGCCGCACGTGGGCGACGGCCTCAAACCCGTGCAACGGCGCATCGTCTACGCCATGAGTGAACTTGGCCTGAAGGCCGGGGCAAAATATAAAAAGTCGGCCCGTACCGTCGGTGATGTTATCGGTAAATTCCACCCTCACGGCGACTCCGCCGCTTATGAAGCCATGGTGCTGATGGCGCAGCCGTTTTCGTTCCGCTATCCGCTGATCGATGGCCAGGGCAATTGGGGTTCGCAGGACGATCCCAAATCCTTCGCGGCTATGCGCTACACCGAAGCCAAGCTCACGCAATTCGCCGACGTATTGCTGAGCGAGCTCGGCCAGGGCACGGTCGACTGGCAACTCAACTTCGACGGCACACTGGAGGAGCCCCGGGTGCTGCCCGCGCGGGTGCCGACGGTGCTGCTGAACGGTACCACCGGCATCGCCGTGGGCATGGCCACCGACATTCCTCCACACAACCTGCGCGAGGTGGTTGCTGCAACAGTTCATTTGCTGGAAAACCCCAAAGCAACACCCGCTGAGCTATGCCAGTTCGTCCTCGGTCCCGATATGCCGACCGATGCCGAGATTATTACGCCGCGCGCCGACTTGGTGCGCATGTACGAGACGGGTCGCGGCAGCGTGAAAATGCGCGCCAATTGGATAAAGGAGGAGGGCGATGTGGTGATCACGGCGCTGCCGCACCAAGTCAGTGGTGCCAAGATCCTGGAGCAGATCGCCGCGCACATGCAGGCGAAAAAACTGCCCATGGTGGCCGATTTACGCGACGAGTCCGATCACGAAAACCCGACCCGCTTGGTGATCGTGCCGCGCTCCAACCGCATCGATCTGGATGCGCTGATGAACCACCTGTTCGCCACTACGGAGCTGGAGCGCAGCTACCGGGTCAACGTCAATCTGATTGGCAATGACGGCAAGCCAGGGGTGAAAAACCTCGCGGAACTGCTCGGCGAATGGCTGGTGTTCCGTCTCGAAACCATACGCCGCCGTCTGCAATATCGCCTCGATTGGGTCGATCGCCGCCTGCATTTGTTGGACGGTATGTTGATCGCCTATCTCAATTTGGACGAGGTGATCCACATCATCCGCACCGCTGATCATCCCAAAGAAGAACTGATGAAGCGCTTCGGCCTGTCGGAAGAACAGGCCAATTACATTCTCGACACCCGCTTGCGTCAGTTGGCTCGCCTCGAGGAAATGAAAATCCGCGGCGAGCAGGACGAGCTCACCAAAGAAAAAGCCGATCTCGAAGCCACCTTGGCCTCCGAACGTCGTATGAAAACCCTGGTACGCAAAGAGCTGGAAGCTACTGCCAAAGAATTCGGTGATGACCGTCGCAGTCCCTTGGTGGAGCGCGCCGAAGCTCAAGCCTTCAGCGAAACCGAGCTGTTGCCCAGCGAGCCGGTGACCGTGGTGCTGTCAGAGAAAGGCTGGATTCGCTCCGCCAAAGGTCATGACATCGATCCGGCGGCATTGAGCTACAAGGCCGGCGACAAATTCGCCGTCCTCGCGCGTGGGAAAAGTCAGCAGACCGTGCTGTTACTCGATTCCACCGGACGCAGCTATGGCATCCCGGCGCATTCGCTGCCGTCCGCTCGCGGCCAGGGTGAACCGGTCACCAGCCGCCTTAATCCGCCCAGCGGTGCGACCTTCGCCGGCTTGTTAATGGGTGAAGATGCACAACAAGTGTTGCTGGCGACGGATGCCGGTTACGGCTTTATCGCTACTTTGGGCGATATGCAGAGCAAAAACCGCGCGGGCAAAGTGCTGTTAAATGTGCCCGAAGGCGCCCGCGTATTGCCGCCGACGCTGATTCAAGACGCCTCGGCTACCCAGTTGGTCGCAGTCACCAATGACGGCCGTATGTTGATGTTTCCGGTCACCGAGTTACCTGTGCTGGCAAAGGGTAAGGGCAACAAAATTATCGGCATCCAGTCCAGCCGGTTGCAGACGCGAGAGG
>JAEZGT010000417.1 GCA_023416875.1 Pseudomonadota bacterium | reverse complement strand
CTTTGATGCGGTGCATGAAACGGAAGGTAAGACGACTGTGTCGGCGCATGATAAGTATCTTCAGTAATAGCGGGTTGAACTGCCTATCGACAGCGACCTCACAAGCAGTAAAAAGCCACGCCTGAATGCATGGAGCTCTTAATTCAAAACCTTAATCTAGACCTCAATACAAACAAGGCGACCGAACGTGAGAAAAATTTAAGAAACACCTCGTCTCGATAGAGTATTAATCCTCAGCGTCAACCGCCCTTGCGCAATAGAAAAATAAATTTGTCCTGCGCCACTTCCTGGCGCAACAATCCGTGTCGTAAAAATTGGCAGAACTTAGGGATATCGCGCTGTGTTGAGGGATCGGTGGCAATGACTTCCACGCATTCCCCATGTGCAATTTCACGCATTGCCTTGTGCAGCAACATCACTGGCTCTGGACACGTCAGCCCCGTGGCGTCCAGTTGTTTCTTGATTGGATAATCATCATCCGCCATAAAAACCTTCACATCAAAAATTCAGACGCAGATTACCGCACCGCAGTATCAAGCTTAGCGGCTTCGCGCATAAAGCTGACGGCGGCATCTGCCGCTGCCGCCATATGCTGAGCATGGGAAACGCCGGAGCTGCGCAAGGGTTTGAGATCGTGGTTCGCGGCGGCCAGCCAATGCACGCGCGTACTCGGCGTTAAATCATAGGTGTCCACCTCTTCGCGGGAGCCCAGCGGATCGCGCTCGCCTTGCACGATCAACAGCGGTATCCCGCAATTCGCCAGATGCTCCACCCGCAATTTTTCCGGCTTGCCCGCCGGGTGAAAGGGATACCCGAAGCACACAATACCCCAGCAGTCGCCACCACGATTTTGCGCTGACCATAGAGTTGCCATGCGTCCCCCCATGGATTTGCCGCCAATGAAAAGCGGCAAGCGATCGCCAGCATAGCGCTCGATTATCTCGTCCCAGCAAGCGAGCAGTTTTTCCGTCCGATCAGGTGGTCGCCGCTTGCCCTCACTGCGCCGCGCCGCCATATACGGAAATTCAAACCGCACCACTTCCACCCCGTAATGGGCAATGGCCGCTGCGGTATCCGTCATAAAACTGCTGTCCATAGGAGCGCCGGCGCCGTGTGCGAAGAGAAAGCGCGCCCAGGGTTTATCGGCTTGGTCGCGCAGGACGTTGAGATAGGGAGATTCACTGGCGGTCACGCCATTCCTCCCGGGTCATCAGCGTGACCCCTTCCAGCACCTCATCAAACACAATCAGCACCTCGCCGCGCATTACCTGGGGCTTCAGGCGATTGACTTTGGCTTCGAGGCTGAGCTCTGACTCACCGTAATCGGTGCCATCGCGGCTGATAAATTCTTCCAGCACTCCCTGCAAGGCTTCTGCGGAAAGACTCTCCGGTGGAATGATCATGCAGACCTCGCAAAAATGGGCGACCTTACTGAATTCCTCGCCCCTTGAAAATGGCAGATTGTTCGCCGGAGCGCATAGACGCATGGGGGCTTCACCTATACTCTCGGCACAACCGTCTGAATCAGACCCCAAAAAAACGAACCGGCGTTCGCCGGTAGACAACAAAATTGAGGCTTTCGACCATGGACAAACATTTCATTCTTTCCGTTCTCAGCGACGACCGCCCGGGCGTTATCCGGCAGATCGCCGAATTGGTGGCCAAGCATCAAGGCAACTGGCTCGAAAGCCGCCTGACGCAACTCGCGGGGAAATTTGCCGGAGTGATCCGCATCAGCTTGGCCGAGGACAAAATCGGCAATCTGCAAAGCGCCATGCAAGGACTCGCCGAGCGCGGCATCAGAGTTGTGGTGGAAGAGCTGCAAACGGTCACACCGGCAGAGCGCGGGCGCACCGCAACCTTTAGTGCGGTCGGTCCTGATCGGCCGGGAATTGTTCTGGAAATTACTCAGGCGCTGACCCAATACAACATCAATATTGCGGATCTCAATACTAACTGTTCGAGCATGCCCTACAGCGGCGAGCCCCTCTTTGAGGCGGAAGGATTGCTGCATGTACCGGCAAGCACCGATCTGGAGCAACTGGCCGGGCAGCTGGACGCCATCGCCGACGCGCTCGGCATTGATATCAGTCTTGAGGAAGGCACCCTGGCAAGCTAATCACCCAGGGTCTGCCATTGTTCCGGCAGATCCGCCAGCGTCTCCAAGACAAAATCCGGCGTGCCGAGCGCCAAGTCGCCGTCCCGGTATTTACCGGTTTTCACCAGCACACCTTTGATTCCGCAGGCCTGGGCGCCGCCGACGTCGGCCTTAATGTCATCGCCGATCATGCACACCTCGGAGAGCGGCAGCTCCAACAGCGAAATCGCTTGCTGGAAAAACGCCGCTGAAGGCTTGCCCATCACCACCGGTTCCCGTTCCGCTGCAAAACCCAACGCGGCGGCGAACGCACCAACGTCAAGCTGCAAACCTGCGCTCGCGCGCCAATATCGAGTCATACCTAAAGCGATCAATTCCGCTTGCGGGTTTGCCATCAGCAGATTGAAGGCGCGATTCAGCGTCGCGAAATCCCAACCGGAAGCGAGATCCCCCACCACCACGGCCAGCGGATGTTCGCCTTCCGCCAGTCCGGCAAAATCCTCCCGCGTCGCCTCCGGAACAAAGAGCGCGATTTCGGCGTTCCCCGTTTTGGCTTTGTCGTGCAGATAGGTCACCGCTGCGGAAGGTGGTGTCAGCAGCGCCTCCGGTGCCACCCGAATACCAAAACCGGCCAGTTTCGCCAGCAGCGCGGATTTCGGTCGCGAGGTGGTATTGGTGAGAAAAAGATGGGGAATGGCTTGTTGCTGCAACCAGGCGATGGCGCGGTCGGCACCGGGAATCAAAGTGTCATTCTGGTACACCACACCATCGAGATCGATGAGGACGCCTTTCATGAACAACCTCCCTAGTGAATCAGGAATCGGACGGTCGAATAATTTCTTTTACCCCAATGTGCAAATATTCCGCCACCCAATCCGTGGCTCTGTCCACCAGAAAAAAATAGTCCACTGTTTCGACATTGCGCAATTTATCAATCACAGCGCGACGGCGCACTTCCGCCGATTGATTGACTGCAAAAATAGGCTCGCCCTCAATCAATTTGTAGACGCCGAGAACGCACATATCTTTGGTCGGCTGCAGGGTAATAATGCCCTTAAACGGCAATTTGCCCACCTCGCAGGAGAGCACCACCGTCTTGTTGCCGGACCATTTGAATAAACTGCAGCCGGAGGTTTTTTCCATGGACGCGTCCAAACCCTCAATGCCAAGGGAGAGTGCGTATTTGAGAGTCTTTTGCAGAAGATTTTTGCGCTCCACGGAGGTAATTTCACGACCGAATTCCACCGTGACTTTATCGGCATAAAGCTGACTCGCTTCCAACTCCATCAGAGATCTCCGAGACCAAAACGAGGGGGATCTTAAGCAAACTTGAGCGGCATAAATATCGCCGAAATCACAGCCGGGACATCAAAGTTTGCCTCACAAATAAAAACGGGCGCCGCAGCGCCCGTATTGGAGGAAAGATTTTCCGGAAAATTACTCAGCCGGCACCGCACTTTCGATCAGGGGCTTCAACTCACCTTTTTCGTGCATTTCCGTGACTATGTCACAGCCGCCAACCAATTCGCCCTTGACCCACAACTGTGGGAAGGTCGGCCAGTTGGCGTATTTCGGCAGATTCGCGCGGATGTCCGGATTGGACAGCACGTCCACATAAGCAAAGCGGCGACCGCAGGCCATAACCGCCTGAGAGGTGCGCATAGAGAAACCGCACTGGGGCGCGTCGGGGGAACCTTTCATATAGAGAATGACAGGGTTTTGTTCGATCTGTTGTTTGATGGTTTCCATGATGTCCATGGTCGCTTCACCTCGAAACTGGGAATGAGAAAAAACCGAGTGTTTTTGTCGGATATTATTGCCGCGCATTTTACTCTTTTTGCCGCGACGGATTCCAGCTTTGCCCTGGCGGACTCCAGCCGCCACCGCCGGGGGTCATGATGGTCAGCCGGTCCCCGGCCTGAAGCTGGCATTCGACTTTTGCCGGCAGCAGTTGGTCGTTGAGAAGATTGATTCCCACGGCGCCGGCTTCGGCTCCGCCCAGACCCCAGGGCGCGCGCGTCCGTCGCTCGGTGAGCAAAGAGACCTGCGTCGGCGCCAGAAATTCGAACTCCCGCACCACGCCGTCTCCGCCGCGATGCACTCCCTGCCCGCCGGAGCCGCGACGGATCTGATACCGGGTTATGCGCAGAGGAAAATGGCTTTCAATGCTCTCCACCGGCGTATTGAGTGTATTGGTCATATGGGTTTGACGGGCGCTGAGTCCCGCACCCGTAGCCGCCGCGCCACTGCCGCCGCCGATGGTTTCGTAATAGTCCCAGGCCAAGTGGTGATGGCTGGCCCGGCTGCCCATGGCGATATTGTTCATGGTGCCCTGGCTCGCAGCGGGGATGTGCTCCGGCAGAGCCTGGGCGAGGGCACCGAACACCGCATCAACAATACGACTGGAGGTTTCGACATTGCCCGCTGCCACAGCCGCAGGACGGCGAGCGTTGACCAGGCAGCCCTCCGGCGCCTGCAGCTGGATCGGCCGGAAAATACCAGCGCAAGCGGGGGCGAAATCCGGCAGCAGACAGCGAAAGCAGTAGTACACCGCCGCTGCTGCAACCGACAGCGGACAGTTAATATTGCCTGGCACCTGCGCGGCGGTGCCGGTGAAGTCCGCGACGATCCGGCCACCCTGAATCATCAGGGCAACCTGAATTGGAATATCGCGGGTGCCCAGGCCGTCGTCCTCCATGTAATCGGTGAAGCGGTAGACACCGTCAGGAATTCGCGCCCACTCCCCCCGCGCCAGGGATTCGCCGTATTCATTGAGCGCTCGGAGAAATGTTTTGAAGGTCTGAGTGCCGGTGCGCTGCACCAGATCGGTCAGGCGCACCACCCCCAACTGACAGCAGCTCACCTGCGCCTGAAAATCACCCTGCACGCGAATGTCCGGATTATTGCCGCAGAGCGCATCCCACACGGCCTGATCGCGTTGACCATCCCGCCACAACAGCGTCGGTGGAATCACCACACCCTCCTCCTCCAGGCTGCGCGCCACCGGCATGGAGCCCGGCGACGTCGCGCCTATATTGGCGTGATGGGCGCGATTGGCGACAAAACCGAGCAGTTCATCATCGACAAAAACCGGCGCTACTACGGTGACGTCCGGCAGATGAGTGCCACCGAGGTAGGGATCGTTGACGATCAGCACGTCACCTTGGCGCCAGTCACAGGCTGCCACCAATCCCGCCATGGCGTAGGCCATGGAACCCAAATGCACCGGAATATGGGCGGCCTGGGCGCAAAGATCGCCGCTCGCGTCGAAAACCGCGCAGGAAAAATCGAGCCGGTCTTTGATATTGGGTGAAAACGCCGAGCGCTGCAGGCTCGCGCCCATTTCTTCGCAAAGCGCCGCCAACCGGCTGGAAAAGATGCTCAGCTCAATCGTTCGAACCATATCAATCACCTGTTTTGCCGCCGGCATGGTTGCACAATTGCCATTTGCGACCCAACACCGCCGGAATAAATATTTGCCCTTTTTCGGTTCCCCTGTAGGCTATGGCAACTTTTTTCCCGGAGTGAATATATGACTTGGGCACTTTTGGTCCTAGGACTGGTGTTGCTGGTGTTCGGCGCGGATTTGTTGGTTAAGGGCGCCGCGCGCCTGGCGGGTAATTTCGGCGTTCCCGCACTCGTTATCGGACTCACTGTGGTCGCCTTCGGCACCAGCGCGCCGGAACTGGCGGTCAGCGTCAAAGCCGCCTATTCCGGCCAGGCCGAGCTGGCAATTGCCAATGTCGTCGGCAGCAATATTTTCAACGTCCTGTTTATCCTCGGTTTATCCGCGCTGATTTTCCCGCTGGTCATTTCACATCAGTTGATCCGCCAGGATGTGCCACTCATGGTTGGTGTATCCGTCGTGCTCGTTTTGATGACGCTGAACAACGCCATCGAACGCTGGGAAGCGCTGATTCTGGTGCTCGGCCTGGTCTCTTATACCGCATTCCTGTTCCACCAGGGCCGTAAGAAAGGCGTGGATGTCTCCGACGGTGAAGTCGAGGAGATGCTCAAAGCTAAAGTTCCGGTTTGGCAAAACGTGCTGTTGGTGATCATCGGGCTCGCACTGCTGGTATTGGGCGCACGCTGGCTGGTGCAAAGCGCGGTCGAGATCGCCACGTTGTTTGGCGTCAACGAAGCCGTGATAGGTCTCACTATAGTCGCGGCAGGCACTTCTCTGCCGGAGGTCGTGACCTCCGTCGTCGCCACCATACGCGGCGAGCGCGACATCGCGGTTGGCAACGTGGTCGGCAGCAATATTTTTAATATTCTTTGCGTCCTCGGTATGTCCGGCTTGGTGTCGCCGACACCATTGCTCGCTGGCGACCAGATGGCCAATCTCGACATTCCGGTCATGCTCGGTGTTGCGCTTCTGTGTGTGCCGCTGTTTTTCGCCGGTGCAACTCTGACCCGATGGGACGGCGGCTTATTTCTGGTGCTTTACATCGCCTACGTCTGGTACTTGATTGCTGTCGCTTTGACCCAACCTTATTTGGCCACTCTCCAAAAAGGCATTGTCTATGGCCTCCTGCCACTGGTCTTGCTCTATGTGGCGTTCACCCTTTGGCAAACCAGGCGCCGCAGCTGATTTACTTGCCGTGAAAACATATTGGAGTAAGATCACGCGGCCCATGCGGGCCCGCTCCACAGCCAAAGGCACATTTTGATCTATGGAAGTTTTAGTCCTGATCGGCCTGATTCTCCTCAATGGTGTGTTTGCCATGTCGGAGATCGCGATCGTTACGGCCAAAAAATCCCGTCTCGAAGCACTGGCCGGCCGCGGTAATCGCGGCGCCAAAATGGCATTGAAACTGGCTGAAGACCCGACCCAGTTTCTCTCCGCTGTGCAGATCGGCATCACCTCGATTGGTCTGCTCAACGGGATCTTCGGTGAAGCAGTGCTCGCCGGTCCCTTCGCCATCTGGCTGCAAAGCGTCGGCATGTCGCCGGCGGCCCGCTCCCTCACCTCGACCATCCTGGTGGTTGTGGTGGTCACGTATGTGTCGATTGTGGTGGGAGAGTTAGTGCCTAAGCGCATCGGCCAGGTATCTGCCGAAGCCATCGCCTGTGCGGTGGCGCCGCTGATGATAGTGCTGGCCCGCCTAACCAAGCCGTTCGTCATTCTGCTGTCCAGCTCCACTCATTGGCTGATGCGCTTATTGCGGCTGGACCGGGCCACGGAGCAAGCGGTGACGGAAGAGGATATTCAGGCGATTCTGGCGGAAGGCTCGACTTCCGGTGTGATCGAGAAGCACGAACACACCCTGGTGAAAAATGTGCTGCGTCTGGACGAGCGCTCCATCGCCTCACTGATGGTACCGCGCAAAGACATCATCTACCTCGATATCGCCCAGCCGCTGGACGTCAACTACGAACGCCTGATGACGGCACCGCACTCCCGCTTTCCCATCTGCGACCGCCAGATGGACAACATCCTCGGTGTGATCAACGCCAAGGAACTGCTCGCCCAGACCATCGAAGGCAAGCAGGTGGATCTGGCGACCCTGGCCAAGCCGGCGCATTTTGTTCTGGAGACGCTCACCGGCATGGAACTGCTGAATTACTTCCGCAACTCCAATACCCAGATGGCGTTTGTGGTGGATGAATATGGTGACCTTGAAGGTCTGGTCACCTTGCAGGATCTGCTGGAAGCGTTGACCGGCGAATTCTACACCGAGGACAGCACCGACTCCTTCATCGTGGCTCGCGACGACGGTTCCTACTTGCTCGATGGACTGCTGCCGGTCATGGATCTGAAGGACTGCCTGCAAATGGAATCCCTGCCGGACGAGGGCGAGTACGAGACCTTGAACGGCATGATCATGCAGGTGATGGGCAAAGTACCGAGCACCGGCGACAAGGTGACAGTGGCAGGCTGGCTGTTGGAAATTGTCGATATGGACGGCCTGCGCATCGACAAGGTGCTGGCATCCCAGGTGGCAACCGATTCGGCACGGGCAGAGGATGAGGACGGCTGATTGCCAGCCGCCTCGTTTGCGTCACATTAACGACAACCCGCTATAACTCGACGACTACCCGCTATAACTTGACGACCACCCGCTACTCCAAGGTCACCACCAGATCCTCCACCTCCCCGTAATAGAATTCCCCACAATTGCTCGGCGGCGCGTCGAAACGCATGGCGATGCGCACAGCCACCGGCCCCGGAGCAACACCCTCCGGCACATCAAATGTGGTGAGTACAGCGCTGTT
>JAEZGT010000415.1 GCA_023416875.1 Pseudomonadota bacterium | reverse complement strand
GGTGTCGGCGTCCAGCACTTCTTCGTACATGGTGCCGAGATAAACCAGATGGGTGCTGAAACCGAGGTATTCCATGGTGATCTGGAATTCCATCATCAGTGGAGTTTTCGGTGTGGCGCCGAAGAGTGGACTGAAGGGTTCCCGCGGTTGAAAATCGATGGGCCCATTTTTTACTTGCACCAACACGTTGCGTTGGAATTGGCCATCCAGCGGCTGGAATTCCGAATACGCCTGCTTGGAGCGCTCCTCATTTTTTTCATTGGCGTAAACGAACGCGCGCCACATCACTATGCCGCCGTGAGGCGCCAGCGCATCCGCCAGCATATTGGCTCCTTCGGCATGGCTGCGGCCGAAATCACCGGGACCCGGTTGACCTTCGGAATTGGCTTTCACCAGAAATCCGCCGAAATCTGGAATGCGTTGGTAAATTTCCGCAGCTTTATCGCGCCACCATTTCTGCACCTGGGTATCCAGAGGGTCCGATGTTTTCAGTCCGCCGATCAATTGCGGCGAGCTGAATTTGATCGACAAATAAACCTTGATGCCATAAGGACGGAAAATATTGGCGAGCGCTTCGACTTTTTCGAGGTAGTGCGGCGTCAACAGGAGCGGGTCGGCATTGACGTTGTTCAATACAGTGCCGTTGATACCGATGGAGGCGTTGGCGCGGGCGTAGTCGTGATAACGCTGCTCTTTATAATCCGGCAGCTTGTGCCAGTCCCAAATGGATTGGCCGGCGTAGCCGCGTTCGACATGGCGATCCAGGTTGTCCCAGTGATTCAGTACCCGCAGATCAATTTTGGGTGCGGATTTCAGATCCAAATTATCGATCGCTTGGTGTGTCTGAAGCAGCCGCAGAAAATGAAAAGTGCCGTAGAGGGTGCCAATTTCCGTGTTGCCCGCGATAACAATGGCCTGCTTGCCGGCGATGCGCTGGCTGCGGATCAAATAGCCTTCCTGGCCCACATCAGCCAACTCGTTCGTCAATCCCGCCTGCGCAATGTGTGGAGAATTGCCCGGTGTACCAATAATCAACTGGCGGTTGGCGGGGCGGATCGATTCGGTTGCCGGCTTGCCAAGCAGACTCGTCAGAGCGCGGCGTAACTCCTCGCGAATGATGGCATTGGTTGCTCCACTATCGGGAAGCAGCAGCGACTGCAGCTGCTTCTGATAGCGTTTGGCGAGTTTCGGGTCTTGAATCGGCTCATAACCTAACCAGAGGTGATAACCGTCGTTTGAGTCGAAGTGGAATTGCGCCAAGGCGTGGGGGGTTGCGAATAGGAAAGTAAGGAGTACGGGAACGAGAAAGTATTTTTTTAATGTCAGCATGAAAATTCCGAGATGTCTGTCAGCGTTAAGGGGGAACGGACATTGGCTGAGTGCCAAGGTTCCTAGCGTAGCTCGCGGATTGGGATGAAAAAAGGGCGGCTTGTTATCGCCGCCTTAAAAGGCTCTCGCAGGATGAGAGAGGTTTACCTTGAAGCGCTGATTTGGATTTGCGGGGCCTGTTGTTCCGAGGGATCTGGCAATTCCGCCTCTCCGGGCAGAAAGAACGCGATAGCAGCGGATGGCAAGGTGATGATGGCGGACCACCAGAGGAAACGGCGTTTAAGCGCCTGAATAATTTTGGTCCGAAGGCTTTGCAGCAAAAGCGGCGACTCATCGTTTTTTGGCTGTGGCGAGGTCAAATCTGCTGTAGCGGCGTGGGGTGGCGGATTATCAAATTCCACGCTGCGCACGCTGGAAATATGCAAATTCCAATAACGCTCGCGAAATCCCTGCAACAGTTCTGTTTCGCTGATGGAAAGATTTTGTTGAGGGTAGTAAAACGTCACCGGCAGGCAATTGTCCTGGGCGTGCTGGATGAGGCGTTCCGCTGATCGGAGTTTATCCCCAATATCTTTAACTGGCCGGACGTTGTTGTTCCGATCTACGTCGCCAGTCGCGAGAATCAATGAACTGCATTCGTCATCCTGCGCATCTGCTTTATCAATGGCGTCTGTTTTATCAATGGCGAGAGTTTGCTGATGAAACAATTGGTGGCCGATATAGATACCCAGTTGCCAGCCTCGTTTCGGCTCGATGTTGTGATCCAGTTGCACCTCATAACGGTCCACCAGGGTGTGATGGGCGATGACCCCGGTGTCCAGACAGACAAAATCATGATATTCGTCGCTGATGGAGGCTTTTTTACTCAGCGTACTAACGAGTGCAACACTCAATTTGAGGTCAGGTGCTTCGGTAATGCGCATGATACGCACCGGCCCATGATTGGTTGCGATATAAACTGCTGACTTGTTTTTTGCCACGTTTTGACCTGGGTGTTTGGATCATTCCGCTCAGTCCCGCAGCCTTTCTGGGCGCGCCATAACTGTGAGTGCAAATGCATTGCACTCGACTGTGTTTCGCTCCGTGAGACTGAAGTAACTTTGAATTGCTGTTTCTTCGGAAGTAAACGCGCTTGGTAGTGACTTATCGAGAAGTCCGCATGCCGGCTTTAGCGACTTCCCTGAGGCGGTGTCCAAATGGCTGGATTAGATGCCGGGTGAGAGCGACGTTGCTTTTTATGTGAGAGCCTTTCACATGGTCCGGGCGTTAAATATTGGTGTTATAGGCCGCAGAAAGGTCTGATGATAGGAAGGTGGCGCAGCCCACACAATGTGGAAAATTCCACCTTCTCAGGTGAGGGGGGATTTGGTAGAGGGAGGATTTTCGTCTAAAACACGTGCGATATTCAGCAGTCCCGCTTCGTACATCAGGGTATCGCGCGTGACGTTGCCGAATTTTTTACGCAGACTTTTGATCACGCTGTTGGCGACGTATTTGTAGTCCAGCTGCAACTCCTGGCAGACCGCTTTCAGATTGCGTCCTTTGGCCAGCTCACACAGCACCTGTTTTTCCGTCAATGAGAGAGCCTGGATGATCGGCATCATAAAAACCGCTCGGGCTTCATTCAGGCACAAGACGCGATCGCTGAACATCATCGCCATCTTGCGCAAATAAGCGCCTCGTTCCTTATAAAGTTGCTCAAAGTCGACATCCCGTTCTTCGCGGGTGATGCTCACTCCGGCGATGCTGCGACCATCGGTGTAGGTGGGTAATGACACGCCCTGGTAAATGCCATAGTCCTGGCGAGCCACTTCAATCACTTCCAGCTCTGATTTATTGAGGCGCTTATCCTTCGCTTCGTGCCACCAGATCATCGGCGTCAGATCGCCGCCGGTAATTCGCTTAATGGTGAAATCGTCCTTGCCGAACCGCGCTTCGCTGTAGTGCTGAATAAATTTGGTGTTATAGCCGCGGGAGATCTTAAAGATGGGGGCTAATTGATGAAGGGACTGGCCCAGAGCGCTGGGCACGTAGGTGTAGGAGACATTATCGAACCCCATCGCCTGTACCGCCTTTTCCAACCCCGCAAACATGGCATCTATGTCTTGCGCAGAATAGAGCGTTTCGCAATAGTCCAGAAACACCTGTTGCAAGATTGGCATTTACATCCCCGGCTGATCTTAGAAGTGCACAGATCGATATATGATCAGCCATCATTTAAGCGGCTTTGCGCGAAATTCGTCAAGCATTCCAGGGCCGCAGATGCTTTAGGCCGTCATTCCAGCTTGCGCGCCACCAGGAAATTGAGTCCTCCAAGAAAAAAGCGATGATGGGCAAGGATGATCTGAAAGCCGGCTGATTCGATCATTCGACACAGCTCCGTCATAGGGAAAAACTGCTTGCGGTACGATTCGGCAAGCACTCGATTGATCTCCCGAAAGGTGTGGAAAAACGGGTGCAGAATTAACTCCTTTTTGGATTCTTCCAGGAGCTTTTCCATGTCGAGGCTTTCGTTGGGGGTGGCGA
>JAEZGT010000411.1 GCA_023416875.1 Pseudomonadota bacterium | reverse complement strand
CGGTCTTTTTGGTCCTGGTACATGCTGTAAAGCTGCATGCCCTTCATTGCGCCGTCAGCGGCGGACATCAAACTCAATCCAGTATCTCGTGCCATAAATGCCTCAACTCAAAACGTATCCGAGGGCGCCGCCTATTACCGCTCCCCACGGTCCACCAACCATCATGCCCATGGTGGCGCCGCTGGCCGTCCCCGAGATTTTCGACTGCTTTTGCGCCTGCTTAACCTGCTCGTTATGCTGCTTGCGCTGCTCTTCCTGTTGCGCGACCTGGCGCAAGCCTTGAAGAGCGTCGGATTTCATTCCGGCCCCAGCCTGAATTAAACCAAAAGACATAGCGTTAACCTGTTTGCTCAGTGAGATTTCGAAGGCCCCCGGTCAGCCCGCCGGACATAATGGCGCGGTCGCGGTCGGCTGTGTGTAGTCGGGTGTTATTCACATTGGAGGCAATCGCGGCGACTTCCGAAAGCCGTGATTTATTGTTGAGGTAGCCGCTTTCGTCCGGGGCAAGCGATGTGCCGAGGCCGCGCCGAGCCATCTCGTCGGATTGCCGCGCCGTCTGAAATGCCGTGCGGGTATTCCAGTGCGCCGATTCTTCGGCTGAGCGGTTGTCGCTGTTGCTGCGCGCCATATCCATTAACTTCCGGTCAACCGGTAGAAACTGATCTACCCAATTATTCCATTCGTTGCGGTAAATAAGCCCCAGCGTGCTACTCGCGGCCGCATCATTGTTAAAAATTCTTGCGCCAAGTTTATAGTTGCCGGCTTCTTCCTCTTGGGCGCGCTGCTGTGCTTCCCAATTTTTCGCCTCTTCCTCAGAAATTATCCTTATCACTCTTCCGTCGCGTAAGGTCGTTTGGGTCATAGGTCACCTCAAGCCAACGACTGGTTGTAATTGATCGTGCGCGCATTGTTGTAGTCGGTCTGGTTGACCGGTTGTCCTGCTCCGCCACCTCCAGTAAAAAGCGCTGCAGCGCTGAGTCCCATGCTGGCCGCTGCCTTCATGTTTTGGCTGTCGTTCAGTGACTTCAGCGCATCACCGCGCGCCTTCTCCGCGCTTAATTGCGCAACATCTGAAAGCCCAGCTTGCGCCTCTGCGGATTCGCCGCGACCAACAGCGGAAATGTTTTGCAAGGTTTTCACATATTGATCGCCGAGCTCGTTCTCGGCGCGGGCAACATTTTCGCCGGTGGCTGCACCTTGAATATCCCGCAGCCCAGAAACGCGCGCCTTGTAGCCGCCGCTATTCGGGTTCATGCCGGACGCCTGCAGATTTGCTTCCGCCACCTGCGCCGCGCGATCAAACTCCGCGCCAGTGGACGTAGCGGCCGCGCCACGCACAAACATTTTTGCGCCGTCGGAATTAAAGTCGTCGGCGCTGCTGATGAACTTGTCCAAAAACGGTTTGTACTCGTCCTGATACAGCTGCCATTTCTTTTGCGCGACCTCAGCGAACGCTCGCTCGTATTCTGTGGGCTCAACTTTGCCGGAGCTGCTGCCACCGCCACCAAAATGCAAAGGTGCCAGACGCGCAAATTTCACCATGCCGAATCTTCGACCGGTTTCGTCGTGATAAAAGTTCATAGCAGCTTGGTCCAAACTGTAACGGATTTGCCGCACCACTGATCGCGGCGCGAGGTGTAACCAAATTGAGGAAGTATGCGGGCGAAGCCTTTGCGTGGCGTCCAGAGTTCGATAAAGGTGCCGTCGACCATGTGGGTCAGGCGTTCGAGTTCTTCAAGATAATCTGGGCGATGTGTCGCGGTATTGGAAACCGCCGCCCAAATCAAAATGCCGCACTGGCCATGGCGAACAATTGGCTTCAGCACCGCAAAACATTCGTGCCCTATAAACAAAAAAGCCCGCCGATTAAGGCAGGCTCTTTGAATGTCTACCACATAATCAGGATCATTTATTCGCGCACCAATCTTCGCCAGTGGCTCGCCGAAAAGCTGAATCAATTCCGGCTTGGCGTAGGAAAGCAAAGGCGCAACCATAAAAGCCCCAATTTAGGAATTCTAAGGGATAAAACTTGGCGTGGCTACCGGAGGCCGTAGACTAAAACAGTTGAGCCTTTATGGGTATATGCCGAGCTTTGAACGCCGGAGCCGATTGGGTTTCCAGATGAATTTAACTGAAGCGCCCACAGCTCAAGCGTTGCGCCACTTTGAAAGCGCGCCGGACTCGCCGCAACAAACGAAAAAGGTGCAAACAAGCTGCCGCCGGTCGGGCAGATATTGGTTCCAAAGTCCACAGATGGCGGCCGGTAAACGGTGAACGTATTGCTTCCTGGTGCAGTAAAGAGCGCGGCGTCATCAGACGAGTGTGCATAAATATACACGTAATTTGTGCCCGCCACGTTGCCGGTAGCAAGCCGATCAACAATCCACTTTGCTCCATTCAAATCTCTCACCAAAATATCGCCGCCCACGACATCGATATTCCCAATAGCAGCCGCCGGTGCAGTAATAAGAGCAGGCGATCCAGTATATGCCCATCCCGGCGCCCTATATGTGAGCGTATATCCCGGTGGAGCGCTCGACGCCCCCGCAAGTGTGGACGCTTTTAGGCGGACAAATATTTGTACGACGGTATCCGTATCGGTCGTTCCAACATGACTACGCTCAAAATACCCGCTTGCATTGATTACTGCACGGTGTCCGCCATTGCCAATGGGAGGATCAATCCAATAACGAAAGATTGGCGCGGGAGATGAGGTTCCTGGAAGCGCTAGCGGCCCGGAGGCGGCCCGAATGCGCTGCAAATCCCCATTAATATTCTCTGCGGTCAAATTGATAACATTGATTGTTTCGGCGTCGATGGTGTTGATATTCGCCTGAATAAACGTCGCGTTAAGACCGGTGATTTTCTCCACAGAAACCGTCTGAATTTGCGCGTTGGTGATCGTGGCGTTTTTGATAAACGCGCCATCCATCACGACTTTGTTTTCTGCAACTACAAAAGGAATCGCAGCCTTTGCCACTTTCACAGATGCCGTTGCCGGCGTAGTGAGCGTATTCGGGACCGTGAAGGTGACGTTATTGCCGCTAACGCCGGTCACCACCCATTTATTGTTCCAGCCGTCTTGAACGACGTTGGAAATTTCGATAGACCCGCCCACTGTAATTCCATGGGCGGCAGCAAAGGCGGCGGTTGCCGTTGTTCCGCTGCGAGTCAGGGTATTGATGATTTTCCTGTTACCCTTGATCCGTGCCGTCATCGTTGTGGGAAAACCTGATGGAATCGCCACGGTGAAAACCGTGGAGGATGAAACGGTGGCCACTTTCACCACACGCCCTTTCCACGGCTCTTCCTCAACGCCCGTGAATTTCACATCGTCACCAACAATCATGTTGTGCGCGCTAGCGGTCGTAACCGTTAAAATGCCACTCGATGCAGAAAGATTGGTAACCCGCTTCGTCGTTTCGGAACTGACAATCGCAAACCTATCTGCGTTGACAATAAAATTGCTGGTGGTATTACCGGAATTTGATGTCTCGATACTC
>JAEZGT010000384.1 GCA_023416875.1 Pseudomonadota bacterium | reverse complement strand
GATCCGTGGTGCCATCTTTTAGATGTCCGGTAACAAAACCTACAGATTGCGCGTAATCCCGATGCGTCAACGGAATGCCCGCGTAACAGGCGCAACCGGACGCCGCGGTAATGCCTGGAACCACCTGAAATGGCACCCGGTGCTGAGCGAGCAATTCGATCTCCTCGCCGCCGCGCCCGAATATAAACGGGTCGCCCCCTTTTAGACGCAGAACCCGCTTTCCTTGCAGGGCGAGATCGAGCAACAGCTGGTTGATCTCAGTTTGTTCGAGAGTATGAGACGCACGTTTTTTGCCAACGTAAATGCGCTCTGCATCGCGCCGGACGAGATCCAGAATCGGTTCAGAGACTAGGCGGTCATAAAGCACCACCTCTGCCTGTTGCATCAAGCGTAAGGCTTTGAATGTGAGCAGATCAGGGTCGCCGGGGCCAGCGCCCACGAGGTAAACCTCACCGCCAGCGATGTCTGACAGAGAGGTCAACTGTGTTTGCAGATAGGCTTCCGCACCGGATAGATCACCGGCCAGCGCCATCTCTTTCGCCGGCCCAGCCAGAACCTTCTCCCAGAAACGCCGGCGCGTTTCGCCATCGGTAAATTGCGCCTTGACCCTGTCGCGGAAGCGGCTGGCAAAAGCCGCGAGCCGACCGTAAGTACTGGGAATGACACTCTCGATCTGCGCCCGCACCATACGCGCCAACACCGGTGCTTCCCCGCCGCTGCTGATTCCGATCATCAGCGGGCTGCGATCGACAATCGCGGGCATAATCACGCTGCAAAGCTCCGGGGAATCCACCACATTCACCGGCAAGCGGCGCGCGTGGCAATCCTCGGCGACTTGGTGATTGATCTCGGCAATATCAGTTGCTGATATAACCAATACCACCTGGGAGAGATGAGAGTCGCTGTAGATCTCTCGTCGAATACTACCTCCGCCCGCTAGTACCAGCGCCTCCAGTTCCGCGCCAATATCCGGCGCGACAACTGTGATCTTTGCCTGCGCCTTGCTTAACAAACGCGCTTTGCGCAATGCGATAGTGCCGCCGCCCACCAGCAAAACTGGTTTGCCACGCAGATCAAAGAACAGCGGCAAATAATCCACAATTAGCCTCGACGAATCACTTCAAGCCCGCCCATGTATGGACGCAGTACAGCTGGAACTTCGATGCTGCCGTCGGCTTGCTGATAATTTTCCATAATGGCCAACAACGTGCGGCCGATTGCGAGCCCTGAACCATTTAGCGTATGCAGAAGTTCGGCCTTGCCGGTTGCGTTGCTGCGGTAGCGGGCTTTCATGCGACGCGCCTGGAAATCGCGAAAATTACTGCAGGAAGAAATCTCCCGATAGCGCTGTTGCGACGGCAGCCAAACCTCAATGTCATAAGTTTTAGCGGCGGAAAAACCCATGTCTCCAGTGCACAGGACGACGGTGCGATACGGCAGACCCAGCTTCTGCAAAATCGTCTCCGCGTGGCCCGTCAGAGTTTCCAGCGCCTGCTCAGAATCCTCTGGTTTTACAAACTGCACCAACTCCACTTTTTCAAATTGGTGCTGACGAATCATGCCGCGGGTATCACGGCCATAACTGCCCGCTTCAGAGCGGAAACAAGGCGTGTGACTGACGAATTTCAGCGGCAATTGTTTTTCATCGACAATCTCGTCACGCAACAAATTCGTAACCGGCACTTCCGCGGTCGGAATCAAATAGATATCGCGCTCATCGCGCAGCTTGAACAGATCTGCTTCAAATTTTGGCAGTTGACCCGTACCGAACAACGAATCTTTGTTGACGATATAGGGAACATACACCTCTTCATAACCGTGGGCGGCGGTGTGGGTATCCAACATAAATTGGATCAGCGCGCGGTGGAGTCGCGCCAGTGAATTTTTCATCACCGCAAAGCGTGAACCGGTAATTTTTCCAGCCACCTCAAAATCCAGCTGCGCAAGATCCGCCCCCAGATCCACGTGATCTTTGACAGGAAACGCAAATTCTCGTGGCGTTCCCCAGGTGCGCACCTGCACATTATCGTTTTCGCTTTTACCTTCCGGCACATCTTCGGCAGGCAGATTGGGCAATCCCGCAAGCAAATCTTCCCACTCCTGTTGCACGGCAGCGAGATCGGCTTCCGCCTGGGCCAACTGATTTTTCAGATCGCCCACTTCTTTTAACAGCGGCTCTATATCACCGCCTTTGGCTTTAATCGCGCCTATATTCTTCGCTCTGTTTTTGCTCTCCTGCTGGAGGGTCTCACAGTGCATTTGAATTTTTTTGCGCTTTTCTTCTACGGATGAAATCGCCGCTACGTCCAATTGCAAACCGCGTTTCGCAAGGATGGCGGCCACTTCATTGAGCTGATTGCGAAGTAATTTGGGATCTAACATAAGTATCCAAACAGGTTGTTATTGTGAAACGAAAAACTGAGTACAGAAATGGCCGAGCCAAACCGCCAATAAACAACTCACCACTGTGGCCACCACATAACAAAGCGCTAAAGAGGCGAATTGGTTTTGCCACAACAGCAATGCTTCGAGAGAAAAAGTGGAAAAGGTAGTGAAAGCGCCGAGAAAACCAATCGCAAGCAGCGGGCGCCAGGGTTGGGGAATTATTGCCTGCGCCATTAATACGTATAACGCTCCCGCAATAAAACATCCCCAGACATTCGCAAAATAGGTCGCGATAGGGAACTTGCCAGGGTGAGGCGATAACCAAACAAATACGCCATAGCGAGCCATAGCCCCCAAAGCGCCGCCCAAAGCCACGGCCAGCCAGATCACAGTGTGTCCGCCGCCTGCTGATTGAGTTTGCGCAAATGCCGTAACTTTTCGCCGATTTGCACTTCCAGCCCACGCGCTACCGGCTCGTAATAAATTCGCGCTGCCATTTCATCCGGGAAATAGTGCTCGCCTGCAGCAAACGCATTTTCCTCGTCGTGGGCGTAGCGATAATTTTTGCCGAATTCCATCGTTTTCATCAGTTGCGTAGGCGCATTGCGCAGGTGCATGGGGACCGGATAACTGGGCATTGACTGAACGTCGGTCCGCGCCAATTTCAGCGCATTATACACAGCGTTGGATTTGGCGGCCGCGGCCAGATAGACCACGGCCTGCGCCAAGGTCAAGTCGCCTTCTGGACTGCCCAAACGCTCCTGCACATCCCAAGCATTTAACGCGATTTGCAACGCGCGGGGATCGGCATTGCCAATATCTTCACTGGCCATTCGCACCAGGCGGCGGGCGATATAAAGCGGGTCACAGCCACCGTCTATCATGCGGGCAAACCAGTAAAGCGCCGCATCCGGATCCGAACCGCGCACGGATTTATGCAGAGCCGAGATCTGGTCGTAAAACAGGTCCCCGCCTTTATCAAAGCGCCGCACATCTGCGGTCAGCACCATCGCCAAGGTGGCTTCGGTGATGGTGTCGCCGTCATTCAAAAGATCCGCCGCGATTTCGAGCAGGTTAAGTAGGCGCCGCGCATCACCATCCGCGCTGCGCAATAAAATCTCTCGCGCACCATCGGTGATGTTCAGATCGCGCTCACCCAGCCCTCTCTCACTGTCAGTCAATGCCCGCTGTAGGACTTCGTTCAACTGCTCTGAACCAAGGCTTTGCAGGATATACACACGGGTACGCGACAAAAGCGCGTTATTTACCTCGAACGACGGATTTTCCGTGGTGGCGCCGACGAACACGACTGTGCCATCTTCCACATAGGGCAAAAACGCATCCTGCTGCGCTTTATTGAATCTATGCACCTCATCGACAAACAGCACAGTTTTGCGGCCGCTGCGCTGGCGCTCCGCCTGTGCGGTGGCGACCGCTGCACGAATGTCTTTTACGCCGGAAAAAACTGCGGACAGGGGAATAAATTCCGCGTCCATATGATAAGTAATCAATTGCGCGAGCGAGGTTTTGCCGACACCGGGAGGCCCCCACAAAATCATCGAGTGCAACTGACCGCGCTCCAGCGCCATGCGCAGCGGTTTACCGTGCCCGAGAATATGCTCCTGACCGATATATTCATCGATATTAAGCGGACGCATCCGAGCTGCGAGGGGTCGATAATGTGACGCCGCCGTGTCGAACAAATCTTTATTCATCAACAATCACATCTGTGCCTTCGGGCGCAGTGAAAATAAATGTTTCCGCCGAAATAGGCGTGTTCAACTGCAACTGCTCGAAGCGAATTTGCGTCACCTGATCCAATTTGTCTTGAAAGCGCAACGCCGTGAGTTTTTTCTCGTTGAAATCAAATTCGATGTAGCGATATGGACTGTCGGATTGGCGCGGCAGCAAGCGGAAAATTTCTCCTTTGGCATCACCGCTGACATCGTAGCTGGAGCGTAATTCGCTCAAATCGCCACTGAGTAAACGGGCCGGACTGTTATCCGCCTGATGCTCGGAATTGCGCACCGTCACCTGCTCTAGATCCGGATCGTAAATCCAGACTTTCTCCGGCGTACCTATCACTGTCTGCTCGTGAGGTGCCTCACTCTCCCATAGAAAATACCCGGGGCGCTTGACCACAAATTCACCTTCGCTGGACTGCAGATTTGCACCTGCTTTATCCGACAGCACCTGGGAAAACCGGCCTCGCAGGGATTGGATCTCGTCCAACTTTCCCTTGAGATCCTGCGCCGCATCGGCGAAAGCCAATGAAGGAATGAAAAACAACAGAGCGGCAAAAAGCTTCAAATTCTTCTCCTCACACAATTAACGGGGCGGCGGTGGCGCGAGAACTTCGCGATTGCCGTTGGAGCTCATTTCAGAAACCACACCAGCGGCTTCCATCTGTTCGATCAAACGCGCCGCGCGGTTGTAACCAATACGCAGTTTACGTTGGACCGATGAAATACTGGCTTTGCGCGATTCGGTAACGAAAGCTACAGCCTCGTCATACAGCGGATCCGACTCACTATCCCCTTCTCCGCCAGATGCCCCCTCTTCCGAAAAGCCCGGAATAAATGCGGTTTCCGTGGCCTCACTGAAAATTTCCTCCAGATAATTCGGTGTGCCGCGCCGCTTCCAGTCGGCGACTACGTTATGCACCTCGTGGTCATCCACAAACGCGCCATGAACCCGCATAGGCAGACTGGTGCCGGGCGGCAGGTAAAGCATGTCACCATGGCCAAGCAATTGTTCAGCGCCGCCCTGATCGAGGATGGTGCGGGAATCAATTTTTGAAGAAACCTGGAATGCCATACGTGTAGGGATGTTGGCTTTGATCAAACCAGTGATCACATCCACTGAGGGTCTTTGCGTCGCCAGGATCATATGGATACCCGCCGCCCGAGCCTTCTGTGCAATACGGGCAATCAGCTGCTCTACCTTTTTACCGACGATCATCATCATGTCGGCAAATTCGTCGATCACCACCACTATGAACGGCAGAGTGGCGAGATTCGGTGCCTGATCTATGCCTATACCGGCTTCGTCCGGACGCCAAAGAGGATCGGGTACTGGCGTGCCGGCTTTGATCGCATCGCCCACTTTTTTGTTGTACCCGGCGAGGTTGCGCACGCCCAGCGCCGCCATCAATTTATACCGGCGCTCCATCTCACCGACACACCAGCGCAGGCCGGTGGCCGCGTCCTTCATATCGGTGATCACGGGAGCCAGCAGGTGTGGGACACCCTCATAAACCGACAGCTCGAGCATTTTCGGATCCACCAGCAGCAGGCGCACATCTTCTGGCGTCGCCTTGTAAAGCACGCTCAGTAACATGGCGTTGACGCCGACGGACTTACCGGAACCGGTGGTACCGGCGACCAGCAAATGAGGCATTTTGGCGAGATCCGCCACAATCGGCTGGCCGGAAATATCGTGGCCCAGGGCGAGGGTCAGCGGTGAGCGAGACTTATCGTATGCCGCGGAAGCGATGACTTCCGAAAGCCTCACCATATCCCGTTCTTGATTGGGGATTTCAATACCAACCACCGACTTGCCTTCGATAACCTCCACCACGCGAACGCTGATCACCGCCAGCGAGCGAGCCAGATCTTTGGCGAGATTAGTGATACGGCTGACTTTCACCCCTGGCGCAGGCTGAATTTCGAACCGGGTGACTACGGGGCCCGGCAGAACTTCCGTCACCTCCGCCACTATCCCGAAGTCCTTTAATTTGAGTTCCAGCAGGCGTGACATGGCCTCGAGCGACTCTTGCGAATAGCCCTTGCTGGCGCTTTTATTGGGGCTATCCAACAGACTGATCGGCGGCAGTGACCCTGTCACTGGGAGATCAAAAAGCGACTGCTGCTTTTCCTTTTGCACACGCGGGCTGGGAGGTTGAGGTTTCGGCAGTGCGGTGATGGTCGGAGGAACACGCTGCTCAAGTTTTTTGGTGTGCTCCTTGATGGACTCCCGGCGCTTTTGCACGACTTCCGCCACTTCACGGCGCTCTTTGCGATTCCTGCGCCACGCGGTCCAGCGCTGCCGCAGGATTCCGAAAAATCCGAGTATTGTGCGCCCCAGGAATTCCATAAGAGAAATCCAGGACAGATCGATAAAAATCGTCAAACCAAACAGAAAGCTCGCGACCAGTAAGAGCGCACCGCCCACCACGCCGAATGTCCCATCCACCGCCTCCGCGACGCTAATACCCAACACTCCACCGATGGAAGCTGGCAAGGAGGTAGGAGTATCGCCGGCATACTGCACCGCAAGCCCGGTGCCAGACACCATCACCAGACAGAGTCCGATGGCTCGCACCGCCAGCAACAGGGGATCCCGCAGAATGCGTTTGTCGCGCAAAACCCGCCAGGTCTGATAAGCCAGCATCAGCGGAAACAGAAAGGCCATTACACCGAACAGAGAGAAAAACACATCTGCCAGCCAGGCACCCGTCGGACCACCGGAGTTGGTGACCACCGCATTGGTGCCCGTTTTCGACCAGCCGGGATCGTGGGGATCGTAGGACAGAAGTGTGAGTCCGAGATAACCGCAGGCAGCAACGGTCAGCAACAGAATGCCCTCGCGGAGGATGCGACTGAACAGCCCGGAGGTGGCGGCAGCTTGGCCCGTGGCGCCTGCTGTCGATTTTGCTTGTGACTTCAAAGTGCAGCCCCGCTTAACAGACGCAGCTTATGATTAGGTGCCGCTATCAGAAGAATTGACCAAAAATATCAAGCAGTTAATTAAAGTAGCATGCCGTTGAACAACTGCTGAACGACACCTTGCCCCAAATGCGCGCTCATTGTAACGGGTTGTTTATGGGATTTTCAGTCCTCATATTGCAGTAACCCACGCCACGCCGCGGATTTGATGAGGTAAAGACGAATCCGTAAGATGTAGGCCGCCCAGAACCCGGCGCGCACGCTCTGCCGATCAACACATATTTTAGGATTCATTTGTATGAGCAACATCCAGCATCACCGTCTCATCATCCTGGGCTCAGGCCCCGCTGGCTACACAGCGGCGATCTATGCCGCACGGGCCAACCTCAAACCGGTGGTGATTACCGGTATGCAGCAGGGCGGGCAGTTGACTACTACAACGGAAGTGGAAAATTGGCCAGGCGGCGACGCTCACCTTCAGGGACCGGATCTGATGGTTCAGATGCAGCAACATGCTGAGCGCTTCGATACTCAAATCGTTTTCGATCATATTCATGAAGTCGATCTGAAAACCCGCCCATTCCGCTTGATCGGCAGCAGCGAATACACCTGCGATGCCTTGATTATTGCCACTGGCGCCTCGGCGCAATATTTAGGCCTCGACTCCGAGCAGGCCTTCCAGGGGCGTGGTGTTAGTGCCTGTGCCACCTGTGATGGCTTCTTTTATAAAGATCAACCCGTCGCCGTGGTTGGCGGCGGCAATACCGCAGTCGAGGAAGCACTTTACCTGTCCAACATTTGTAGCCAAGTTACGTTGATCCACCGTCGCGACTCGCTTAAATCCGAGAAAATTTTGCAGGACCGCCTTATGGCCCGCGTGACCGAGGGCAAAGTGCGGATACTGTGGAACCACACATTGCAGGAAGTGCTCGGCGATCAATCCGGTGTCACCGGTGCGCGTTTGAAAAACGTGCTAAATGGCAGCGAGCAAGACATCAAGGTTAACGGTGTTTTTATCGCCATCGGCCACAAACCCAACACCGATATTTTTGCCAGTCAACTGGAGATGCATAACGGCTACATCGTGGTGCAGAGCGGCCTTTCAGGCAACGCCACCGCCACCAGCATTCCCGGGGTATTCGCTGCGGGCGACGTCGCCGACCACATCTACCGCCAGGCCATCACCTCTGCTGGCTCGGGCTGTATGGCGGCCCTTGATGCCGAGCGCTATCTCGACAACCTGAAATAAGCGACCCATGCGGTTGCACCAGCTGGCAAGGGACTCGCTGGAGTTTCCTCCCACATCAGAGGCTCTAATCGACCCAAACGGGTTGCTTGCATTCGGCGGCGACCTGTCAGCAAAACGTCTTCTTGCCGCCTACCGTCAGGGGATTTTTCCCTGGTTCAATCCGGGGCAACCAATCCTCTGGTGGTCACCGGATCCTCGCACGATATTTTTCCCCGAAGAAATCCACTGCTCGCGCAGCATGCAGAAATTTCTCCGGCGAACGACCTGGCAGGTGAGCATCGACGTTTGTTTTTCTCGCGTCATAGATGCTTGCGCTGAAACCAGGACAAATTCTTCTGGAACCTGGATTACCACACAGATGAAATCCGCATACACCCGTCTGCACGAAGATGGGTATGCGCACTCTGTAGAAGTCTGGGACGGCAGTGAATTGGTAGGAGGGATATACGGCGTGGGGCTTGGAAAAACGTTTTTCGGCGAATCCATGTTCAGTGTCGCTACTAACGCGTCGAAGACGGCCCTAATCCGTTTTTGTCGCTTTCTCCATAAACACGGCTTTGCATTATTCGATGCACAGGTTGCCAGCAATCACCTTTTCAGTATGGGCGCACTCACTATTCCGCGACCTCTTTTTGAAGAGCATTTAGCTGATGCCTGCCGCGAAGAATACGTGCGAGACATGCAAACAACTTGGCATGCGGCCAGGAAAAAACTAATCTCAGACGATGGACATCTCCTCGATTAAGCTTTACGCCACTCACGAACATCCGTGCAGCTACCTGAAGGACCGCTCGGCGACCACCATTTTTGTCGACCCAATGCTGGCCATGAACGGCAGAATTTACAGCGAGCTTTCTGACTTCGGTTTTCGTCGCAGCGGCGCTCATGTTTACCGTCCTAACTGTCGAAGCTGCCA
>JAEZGT010000383.1 GCA_023416875.1 Pseudomonadota bacterium | reverse complement strand
GTCAGTGGGCCGAGCGTATAAAACGGCGCTTCCTTACAGACTTCCAGCTGCTTATCCATATTTTCCTTGATCATGTGCATGGGTACATGACCGGGACCTTCGATCATGGTCTGCACATCGTGTTTCCAGGCGATTTCGGTCAATTCGCCCAGAGTTTCCAGCTCGCCAAATTGCGCCGCGTCGTTGGCATCGGCAATGGAGCCGGGACGCAAGCCATCGCCGAGTGAAAAACTCACGTCGTAGGCTTTCATGATTTCGCAGATTTCCTCGAAATGGGTGTAGAGGAAATTTTCTTTGTGATGCGCCAGACACCACTTGGCCATGATGGAGCCGCCGCGGGAAACTATGCCGGTGACGCGCTTGGCGGTGAGGGGCACATAACGCAATAAAACGCCCGCGTGAATGGTGAAATAATCCACGCCCTGCTCGGCCTGCTCAATTAGAGTATCGCGGAAAATTTCCCAGGTTAATTCCTCGGCCACGCCGCCAACTTTTTCCAACGCCTGATAAATAGGCACGGTACCAATCGGCACTTGGGAATTGCGAATGATCCACTCGCGGGTTTCGTGAATATTTTTCCCGGTGGACAAATCCATAATGGTGTCCGCACCCCAGCGGGTGCCCCAGGTTAATTTGGCAACTTCTTCATCAATAGAGGAAGTAATGGCGCTGTTGCCGATATTGCCGTTGATCTTCACCAGAAAATTGCGGCCGATAATCATCGGCTCCAATTCCGTGTGATTGATATTTGCGGGAATAATCGCGCGTCCGCGGGCGACTTCAGAACGCACAAATTCCGGCGTGATTTCTTTCGGAATAGCAGCGCCGAAACTCATGCCCGGATGCTGTTCGGCCAACACACCCAATTCTTTTGCCTGCTGCAGACTCATATTTTCGCGGATGGCGATGTATTCCATTTCCGGCGTAATAATGCCTTTGCGCGCGTAATGCATCTGACTGACGTTGTGGCCGGGTTTGGCGCGACGAGGATTGCGCAGATGTTCAAAGCGCAGGGCCGTCAATTTTGGATCGTTGAGACGCTCGCGTGTAAAGGCGGAGCTGTTGCCGTGCAAAAATTCGGTATCGCCGCGAGCATCAATCCATGGCGTGCGAATATCCGGCAAGCCTTTGCGCACATCGATTTTCACATCCGGATCTGTGTAGGGACCGGAAGTGTCGTACACCCGCACTGCAGGATTTTTTTCGCCGCCGAAATCGGTGGGAGTATCAGAAAGGCTGATTTCGCGCATCGGTACGCGAATATCCGGACGCGAACCTTGCACATAAATCTTTTTCGAACGCGGAAAAGGTTGCACCGAGGATTCATCCACCCGGGCTTCGGAATTGATAAAGGTTTGGTCGGCTTGCAGTTTCATTGAGACTCCTCTCGCTAGATTTGGCTTTGCCAATAGTGGCCCTTACCAATATTGATAAAAGTGATGAATGCGACCGTTGTGCGGTACCAGTTGCAGGCGCGCGCTGTGGGTAATGGCGCCCTGGATATAAGACTTGGCTGCGGCAACTGCCTGCTCCAGGGTGAGCCCCTGGGCGAGCCCCGCCGCTATGGCTGACGCCGTGGTGCAGCCGCCGCCATGGGTGTGACTGGTCGCCTGGCGCGGCGCGCTGAAGGGCTTCACCCCCTCCTGGGTCACCAGATAATCCACTGCCAGCGGCAATTCCGCGTCGCCGCCTTTCAATAACACGGCGCGGCCGCTGATGCGATGGAGCGCCTGTGCCTGCTGTTCCAGTTCGTCATAGGTGCGCGCCTGGGCCGTCTCCAGCAGACGCGCCGCCTCGGCGACGTTAGGAGTCACCAGGGTCGCCAACGGGAGAAGGCGCTCGCGGAAAAATTGGGTGACGCCCTCTTCGGTCATCAGACTGCTGCCGCTGGTGGCACCCATAACGGGGTCGAGCACGACCGGCAGCTTGGTCGCTTCCAATACCCCGGAGACGGCCTCCGCCAATTCGATATTAGCGAGCATGCCGATTTTGATGGCTGCAACCGGCAGGCCGGACATGACCGCGTCAATTTGCGCTTCCAGCTGTGCCACTGTCAGCGGAAAAATACCGGAAACGCCTGCGGAATTTTGCGCGGTGATCGCGGTGATGGCGGTGGCGACGAAGACACCGAAGGCTGCGCCGGTTTTAAGATCCGCCTGAATACCGGCGCCGCCGCTGCTGTCGCTGCCGGCGATGCTCAGCACAACCGCTGCGGGTTTGTTGGATGGGGAATCCGCCATATGCATTCTCAACAATGGATTTGTTTGTTAGAACAACAACAAAGAAGGACAGAGCGGACGCAGGGCAAGTGGGAATGGTCGCATCTCGTTTCCTCCGCCGGTACTAACCGGATCAGGTCAGCGGGTTTTTCTCAGCCGTGCGATGAATAACGCACTGGCACCCCGACAAGACGAGCGCACAGTCTAACCAAGGCATCACCCTATTTCGAGCACCGATTATCTTGTGCGCCAACCAGGTCTGAATTCAGACCTAAAATCTTTAAGACCGACTGGTCGTTTTCCATTCGGCAACTTCTGCCTATAATTGCTGTCAACTCCAGCCGTTCGCAGACGCATCCTGCCGCAACGGACGTGCTGCAGACTTAATGCATCCGCGTTCGGAGCCCCGAGATTCATGTCCCTCAGCATCACCCCCGGTTTTACTTACCAGGTAAACGCCTCCAGCGTGCCGCCGGTAAAACCGTTGCCGGTGCAGCCGCAGCGACGAGAAGCCGTAGTGGCGGAAGTGGACCCTGTGGAGAAACGCAGTGCGCGACGCTCTGAGGATTATGTTGCGGCCTTGCGGG
>JAEZGT010000355.1 GCA_023416875.1 Pseudomonadota bacterium | reverse complement strand
GTTTCCGACGTGGTCGCGGCGCGCGACGGCGATCCGCAAAAAGGCCATGCGCTTGCGAATACCCCAGAAAACTCCGGTACGGTGTGGACCACCTATACCTTCGATTCCGGTCTGGGTTTGAGTTACGGCTTGCGTTTCGCCAGCGGTGCTTATATGAGCAATGGGCCTACCAATATAGTTACGGCAGATGGGCCAGTGACCCTCGATCCAAAAATTCCGAGTTATGTGGTTCATAATCTGGCGGCTAACTATGTCATTGGCCAGGTGACACTGCAGCTCAATATTAACAACTTGACCAACGAAGAATATTTCACCTCTATTACTACCAACCCGAACCGTTGGGCTTTACCGGCACCGGAGCGTTCTGCGATATTCAGCGCATCCTATACGTTCTAACGGTAATTTCTGTATGTTGTTGGCGATTCCCAATGTGTTGACCGCCGCGCAAGTGGCGGAATTTCGCAATGAGTTGGCAAAAGCGGAATGGGTGGACGGGCGCGTGACCGCTGGCCACCAATCCGCGCAGGTGAAATACAACCTGCAGGTGCCGGAGGATCATCCGGTGGCGCGCCAGCTCGGGGATCGCATTTTAACGGCGTTGGGAAATAGCCCGCTGTTTCTCTCCGCCGCTCTTCCTCGGAAAATTTATCCACCTTTATTTAATTGTTATCGCGAAGGCGGCAATTTCGGTTTGCACGTGGACGGCGCCATCCGCGATATCAAGGGCACCCATCATCGAATTCGCACGGATATTTCCGCGACGTTGTTTTTATCTAGCCCGGAGGAATACGACGGCGGTGAGTTGATGGTCGAAGACACCTACGGCGCGCAAAGCGTAAAACTGCCTGCGGGGCATATGGTGCTTTATCCCTCCACCAGTTTGCACAAGGTCAACGCGGTTACCCGTGGCGCGCGTATCGCATCCTTTTTCTGGATTCAAAGTCTGGTGCGGGAAGACGCGCAGCGCAGTCTTTTGTTCGATATGGACAATGCCATTCGCGGTTTGCAAACCGATGTACCGAATCATCCGTCGGCGGTGCAATTGACGGGGATCTATCACAATTTGTTGCGGCGCTGGAGCGAGGTTTAAGCGCCGCAGTAGCAGAAGGATAAAAATTTTTGATTTTTTTCGGTACGGTACGGCAGTGGCATTGGATCAGCTCGGCTGTTTGTTTGGTCGGCATGCTGCTGTTCGCCATTACCGGAATCACCCTCAACCACGCGGCACAAATTACGGTAAAGCCGCGCATCGACACCATTGAGCGGCAATTGCCGGAGGCAATTCTCAGCAAAATTACCCCGCCAGATGCGGATAAAGCACCTCTACCGCTACCACTGGCGCAATGGCTGGAAAAAGAGCTCGATATTGTTGTCGGGACGCGTTCCGCCGAGTGGAGCGAAGACGAAATTTATTTGTCTCTGCCGCGCCCCGGCGGAGATGCTTGGTTGACAGTTGACTTGGTTGAAGGCGCGGTGTTTTTTGAAAAAACCGACCGCGGTTGGATTTCCTATTTCAACGATCTGCATAAAGGCCGTAATACCGGCACTGTGTGGTTCTGGTTTATCGATATTTTTGCCGTCGCCTGTGTGATTTTTTGTATCAGCGGTTTGATATTGCTTTACCGCCATGCCGGCGGACGACCGACCACCTGGCCGCTGGTGGGGCTGGGGCTGGTGATTCCAACGATTTTGGCACTCTTATTTATTCATTAATTTTGCGAGACGCAAATATGGCTTTTCGACGATATTTATCCGCATTGAGCCTGTTTGTCGGCGCTCCGGTGCTGGCGGCAGAAATGTCGATTTCTGTGGAAATTCCGAAATTGGATGTGGCGGAATATCACCGCCCGTATGTGGCCATTTGGTTGGAGCGCGACAGCGCGCACGTGGCGAACTTAGCGGTGTGGTACCAATTGGAGAAAAACGGTCAGGAGGCAGAAAAAGGTGAAGAATGGCTGAAAGATATGCGCCAATGGTGGCGTCGCAGCGGGCGCAATCTGGAAATGCCGGTGGACGGCATCAGTGGCGCAACCAAGGCTCCCGGCTCGCACAGCCTGACGTTTACTCCGGGCCAAGGTGTATTGGCAGAATTGCCCGCGGGTGAATATCAATTGCATGTTGAGGCGGCGCGGGAAGTCGGCGGTCGTGAAGTGGTGAAAATTCCCTTCCAATGGCCACCCAAAAAAGAGGAAGCGCACTCTGCCAAAGGCAGCAGTGAACTTGGCACATTGAATTTGAAATTGATTCCTTAAGGAGACCTCCATGAAAATCCGTCATTCTCTCGCCGGCGCACTGTTGGCTGCATTGCTGATTCCCGCCGCTCACGCGCACCGCGCCTGGATTGTTCCAGCTGCTACTGTTCTGTCGAGCGATGATCCCTGGGTGACCTTTGATGCTGCGGTATCAAACGATATTTTTCATGCGGATCACGCACCTATGCGCCTGGAAGGCGTAAAAGCCTTCGGCCCGGATGGTAAGGAAATTCCGCTGCAAAATACGTCTGTCGGAAAATATCGGAGTGTGTTCGATATAAATTTAAAACAAAAAGGGACCTATAAAATCACTTCTTTCAGCGGCGGATTGCGCGCGCGTTGGGAGACTGAAGAGGGAGAGCGCCGCGGCTGGCCCGCCCGTGGAACGCAAGCGACTCCGGAATCGTTCGCCAAAGAAGTGCCCAAAAAAGCCAAAAATTTGGAAGTCTCTTACGGCTCACGTCGCATGGAAACCTTTGTGACTGCCGGTTCACCGGATACCAAAGTATTTGCACCCACTAATCAAGGATTGGAACTGGTGCCGGTCACTCACCCGAACGATTTGTTCGCGGGTGAAAAAGCCGAATTTAAATTTTTGATCGACGGCAAACCGGCGGTGGGCGCCAAAGTGGAAATCATTCCCGCCGGTATGCGTTATCGCAACCAACAGGACAGCATCAATACGCAATCGGATAAAAACGGCAGCATTTCCGTCACCTGGCCAAAAGCCGGTTTGTACTGGATGAGCGTCAGCTACGAAGACGATAAGGCACAAAAACCCGCCAAAAAACGCACTGCTTCTTATGTGGCAACCTTCGAGGTATTGCCGGAGTAAAAGCGCTTCCCCCCGCTTTGCGGCGGGGGATAAATTTTCGAATTTATTTGTTGTTGATGTGGCAAAACATTGCGCATTTTTTTCGCCGCCTTAGTTCTCTTCTTGTACGCCGCACTGTGTTTTGTGTGCTGGTGGCGTTACCGCCGCGCGCAAATCAAATCTGAAAACTCTCCTGTGACCTGTGATGATGTCTGGTTGATCGCCTACGCCAGCCAGAGCGGCACAGCGTCGCAGTTGGCGTGGCAGAGTGCGGATCAATTGCGCGAGGCCGGCTTGCCCACGCACGTTGTGGCGTTGAACAAGGTTGATGAGGCAATGCTGCGGCGGCAGCGCAAAATTTTATTTATCGTCAGCACTTTTGGTGAGGGCGAAGCGCCGGATAATGGCAATCGCATTTTGTCCCGTTTGACGGGCGCGGATCTGTCCCATCTTCAGTACGGCCTGTTGGCGTTGGGCGACCGCAGTTACCGTTTTTTCTGCGGCTTCGGCCACGCGTTGCAGCACGCGCTGCACGCCAGCGGTGCCACGCAATTGTTTGATCTTATCGAGGTAGACTGCGGCGACCCCGCAGCGCTGCGTCACTGGCAGTATTACCTCGGCCAAATCAGCGGCCAAACCCATTTCCACGATTGGCAGCCGCCAAAGTATGAAACCTGGACACTGCAGGAAAGGATCTGCCTCAATCCAGAGAGTCCGGGAGCGGCGGCGTTTTGGCTGCAATTGACGACGGCTGAGACAAAAACCTGGCGCGCCGGTGATATCGCCGAAGTGGGCCCGTGTAACAGTGCCACCCGCACAGCACAATTTTTACAGGTGCTGGGGCGCGACCCCGATGATCCGCTGGCGGACGAATTACGCCACCGCGAACTGCCAGCAGGGTCTGTCGATCAATTGGCGGTGCTGGCCGATGCCGAGTTACTGCAGAGACTTCCCACATTGCCGCACCGGGAATATTCCATCGCGTCTATACCGGAATCCGGCAGTCTCGATCTGCTGGTGCGGCAGGTGCGATTGGAGAACGGGGAGTTCGGTCTTGGATCCGGTTGGTTGACTCATCATGCCGAATTGCATTCTTCTATTTCTCTGCGGATTCGCAGCAATCCAAGTTTCCATCCACCAATTGCAGATGTCCCCTTAATTTTGATCGGCAACGGCACCGGTATGGCAGGATTGCGCGCGCACCTGCTGGCGCGGCGCCAAGCCGGAGCTCATCGCAATTGGCTGCTGTTCGGTGAGCGCACCTTGGCCAATGACCTCTTTTTTGCCGAGGATTTGCGCGCGCTGCAGGAAAGTGGGTTTCTCGAACACCTATCCCTGGTATTTTCCCGCGATGCCAAACCGGGGGAGCCGCGTTATGTACAGGATCTGTTGGCGGCACACGCGGAGCAACTGCGGGGCTGGGTTGCAGAGGGCGCCGCAATTTTTGTGTGTGGCAGCCTGCAGGGCATGGCCCAAGGGGTCGACCAAGAGCTTGTGCGCTTGCTCGGGCGGGAGCATTTGGAAGTCATGTTGGAAAGCGGGCGCTATTGCCGTGATGTCTATTGATCCGTGTGAACAGGCCCTGCGACCCTGTCTGAATGCTCTGCTGTTCACACTTCATGTAAACCTGAATTGACCTGTTCCTCATTCCTTTCTTATATTGGTCTGCCATTTAACTCAATTGGTCAGATGGGTTGGGCCTGCGGCCTGACGCTCTCAAAAACCAATCTGCCATGTGACGTACTTTGAATGCTTGCTTTTTATAAAAAGGTATTGGCAGTTTTATTGACGCTGTCGCTCGTTACCCTTCTGGTGATTTACGTCGGCTGGCAAAAGAGCATGTTGCACGACCCTTTGCTACCGGCCCAAGAAAGTGCGTTCGCCTGGCAGGCGTTTGCCATTTCCGATAGTACCTCGGGCGGGACATCCACGATTGCGCTGCATCACGCGGACTGGGAGCTGGATTTCGAATTTTTGTTGCATTCGGATGTAGCGCATCCCTATGCGGCCACCATATTGGAGTTTGTTCGCGAGGATCCGCAGCAATTTATCGATTTCTCTGCCTATTCCACAATCTCATTTGAGGTGCGCTGCAGGCCGCGCAATGTCATGCAGTTTTCGCTGCAGACCTTTGATAAAAATTTCACCAAGCTTGATGAGGTGATGACGTTTCGTATTCCCACCGCTTTTTTTTCCTGCGATGAAACGCCACGCCAGGTCAATATCGATCTGCGCACCTTGGAAATTCCCGAGTGGTGGTTGCAATACAACAAATTGGAATTGTCGGACAACGGTTTTGATCTGCGCGCGGTGCGTCATATTGCCTTTACTGTGACGACCCAAAGTCCAATGAATGTGACCGCCAACGTCGCCATCGACAAGCTGGTGCTGCAAGGGCGCCAGTGGCGGAATTTTTATGCTGGTTTGGCCATCTGCATTGTGCTGTGGTTGGGTTTTCTGGTGTGGCTCTTGCGCCAATACCAGGTGGCACTGACCGCCGATATCAAAGAAAAAATGCGCAAGGATCGACCGCTGATCGCCTATCAGCAATTGTCTATTGAGCCTCACAGCGATCGTGAAAAAGGCGCCGTGCTGAAATATATGGCGACTGAGTACGCAAATTCGGAGATGAGCGTTGAAGTCGCCGTTAATGCTCTGGGGATCAGCCGCAATAAAATCAACGACATTCTCAAGGACCAGTTGGGCATGACCTTCAATGTC
>JAEZGT010000323.1 GCA_023416875.1 Pseudomonadota bacterium | reverse complement strand
TGAGGCGGCAGAAGTTTTGTTCAGGGTCCTGGATTCTGGCCCCGGAATCGCACCGGACAAACAGGCCGGATTATTTGAGCCTGTTGCACCAGGAGTGGCCAGCGGTGCGGGAACCGGATTACACATCGCACGCCGGGCGGTAGCGGCTATGGAAGGAAGCATCGGCATCAAGAGTGCACTCGGTGATAAAGGTGCGGAAATCTGGTTCCGCTTGCCCCAGGATCAGCCGGCACACTCTGCGTAGCCTTGCGGCTCATTGTTGCGGATCCATTTTGTATCAATGAGCTGTCCGTTTCGTTTCGATGAACTGTCCTCCTCAATCACCTTGTCATGCTTCACAGATCGGCGGTTCTTTCTTGGACCGCCTTTTCTGGCAGGGCTATGATCCGGGTTTGTCTACAGCGCACTGCGGTAGCGATCTCTGTGATATACGCCTGTGAGGTCTGAAACCGCTAAAAACTGATTCCGGCTTCTGGGGAAATAATTATGGTCAGTAAGTCCTTGTTGCGATTCACAGTTCTTTTGTGCAGCGTGTCACTCGCTGCATGTGGCGGGAGCTCCAGCGGCTCACCATCCAGCTCTTCAAGCAGCAGCTCGTCAAGCAGCAGTTCATCAAGCAGCAGTTCATCAAGCAGTAGTTCCAGTTCGAGCAGTTCCAGCAGTTCATCAAGTTCATCGAGCAGCTCCAGTTCCTCCAGCAGCTCAAGCTCATCCAGCAGTTCTTCTGGTGGAATTTCGGTGATGCTCAAAGGGGTCAACCTGGCCAGCGCGGAATTTGGAGAAGCCTTTATCCCCGGCGTTTATGAGGAGCACTACATCTATCCCGCTCAGAGCGAGGTGGATTATTTCAAATCCAAAAAAATGAACACGGTGCGCCTGCCCTTTTTGTGGGAGCGTCTACAGCCTTCTTTGAATCAGGCTTTTAACCAAACCGAGTTTGATCGCCTGAATCAGTTTGTCACCCAGGCAACCGCAAAAAATATGTACGTGATTCTGGATCCGCACAATTACGCGCGCTACAAAGGCAACGTCATAGGGACCGGGCAAGTATCGACTGCCGCTTTCGCTGATTTGTGGTCACGTCTGGCCAATACCTACAAAGGCAATGCCTACGTTATTTTCGGCATCATGAACGAGCCGCACACCATGGCCACAGAAGCGTGGCTGGCGGCGGCCAACGCTGCGGCAACCGCCATCCGTAGTACCGGCGCCACCAACCTGATCCTCGTTCCGGGTAATGCCTGGACCGGCGCTTCCACCTGGGGTGATAACTGGTATGGAACACCGAATGCTACGGTGATGCTGGACTTTGTCGACCCCGGTAATAATTACGCGATTGAAGTGCACCAGTATTTTGATGCCGACCACTCCGGAAAATCCCCCACCTGCGCCACCTCCAACGGTGCAGAAAAATTAACCGTTTTCACCGCGTGGCTGGCGGCCAACAATAAAAAAGGCTTTTTAGGCGAGTTCGCCGGCGCCAATAATGCCACTTGCAAACAGGCGATCGAGAGCGCGCTGCAACATATCGATAACAACCGCAATTATTGGATTGGTTGGACTTGGTGGGCTGCCGGTCCATGGTGGGGAAATTATATGTATTCCATTGCCCAACCCAGTGGTGGCGGCGACGCCCCGCAAATGTCTTGGTTGGCCCCCTATCTCAATTAATTGTCACGCAATCTTCCAAATAAAAAGGCCAGTTTTTGCTGGCCTTTTTCGTTTTATTCCCCCAAGTATCCAGAGCAAAGCACAAGTGGTATTTTCGACCGCCTTTTTGTGGGTTCTATTTCGGAGCATCATCATGATTCGTTTGCGATTCCTCGCCTTGCTGTGCGCCCTCTCTGCATCATCGGCCTTGGCTGAGACGCTGGTTGTATCCTCTCCCGATAAACGAATCACGCTATCGCTCTCCAATACTAACTCCGGTTTGCGCTACCAGGTCGAGCGCGACGGCAATGTGATTATTGCGGAATCTTCTTTGGGTTTTGCCATTGATGGCGATCGTCTCGGCGACGCGGAAATGAAACTCCTCGCGCATTCTCGCAAAACGGTAAACGACCAATATGAGATGGTTGCCGGGCCGCATAAAGTAGTGGCGGATCATTACGACTATTTAGTCGCCGAATTTGTCAGCACCAGCGAACAGCCGAAATATCTCAATATCCAAGTTCGCGCCTATGATCAAGGCGTCGCCTTGCGTTATGAGCTGCCGACTAAAAATGCGTTTAATGAATTCAGCATTCAATATGAAATGACGGGATTTTTCTTTCCGCAGGATTACCAATGTTTTGGTCTGAATTTAGGCCGATTTTCCACCGGACACGAAGGCGAGTTTGATCCGATAAAAGCCTCCCATATTCGCCAACATCATTTGTTCGACCATCCTTTGGTCTGCAAAACCGGCAAAGGCGATACCACATTTGCATTGGCGGAATCCAATCTGCGTAATTACCCCGGCAGTTGGTATGCCGGCCTTGGTGATGGGCGCTTGGGTGTGTCGTCAGTTCTGACGCCGCGCTTTGACAGCCGTCCCGACGGATTGGATGTGGTCGCCGTAAAAGGCAAACTCACAGAAAATTTCACTACGCCTTGGCGTATTATTTTAATTGGTGATAGTGCGGGTGATTTAATCAATTACCCACTCGTGCATTTATTGGGTGAGCCGACCGAAATTGCCGATACCAGCTGGATCAAACCCGGCAAGGTCTCTTGGGATTGGTGGAACGACAATCAAGTCACGCTGCGGGATTCCTCCGCTAAACCCGGCATGAATACCGCTACCTATAAGGCCTATATCGATTTCGCCGCTGCACTCAACCTCGAATACATTTTGATTGACGCCGGCTGGCATGAAGGCACTTCGCTTAATAGCAGACCGGGCTCTGATGTTTTAAAACCGATTGCCGATATGGATATGCCGGAAATTCTGCGTTATGCCAAACAACACAACGTCGGTGTTTGGATTTGGCTGCAGTGGAAACAATTGGATTGGCAAATGGAAGAAGCGCTGAAAACGTATCAGCAATGGGGCATCAAAGGCATTAAAGTGGATTTTATGGAAAGGTCGGACCAGGAAATGGTGGACTATTATCACAAGCTGCTGAGCATGGCCGCTAAATATCACATCATGGTGGATTTACATGGCTCCATGGCCGCCAACGGTATGAACCGCACTTACCCTCACCTGCTCACGCAAGAAGGCGTTATGGGCGGTGAATTTAATAAATGGAGTTCGCGCATTACCGCTCGCCACAACGTGACCTTGCCTTACACGCGCATGCTGTTAGGACCAATGGATTACACACCCGGCGGCTTCCGCCACACCACGCCGGCAGAAATGCCCAAAAAATACCGCAATACCCTGCCCTATGTGCAAACCACGCGCGGTCAAGCGCTGGCTATGTATGTGGTTTACGACAGTCCCTTGCAAATGCTGTCCGACTCACCCATCACCTACAGCAAAAGCGACAGCATCTGGCCGCTGCCGCAAAACGAATGGCAGGACGGCTTGGAATTTCTGCGCGACGTGCCCTCCACCTGGGATGAAACGCGATTTTTACAAGGTGATGTCGGTGAATACATCGCCCTCGCCCGCCGCAAAGGCGACCTGTGGTACATAGGCGCCATGACCAACGAATCCCCTCGCCAAATCAAAATCAAATTGGATTTTTTAAATAAAGGCACTTATAGCGCGGATATTTGGCAGGATGGCAAAACCATTTCCAGCGTGGTGAAAACGCAGAAAATGGTTAAACACAATCAAACGTTAAAATTGGCGCTTGCGGCGTCTGGTGGTGCGGTTGTGGTTTTGCGGGCGGTGCAATAACAATGTCTGGACAATCACGCCTATTGCATACTGTGATAG